>JAJFIT010000053.1 GCA_021774775.1 Alphaproteobacteria bacterium
CCGTCGGCAAAGGTGGTGATCGGGTTATGGTGGCTCATCAGCATGGTTGTCATGCCGCCAGCCTGGGCGTAAGCACCGAAATCCTGCAAAAAATCATATTGGTGTTTGTCGTTCTTTGGGTCGCCCAGCCCGCCCTTCAGATAGGTGATCGACGGCGAATAAAAGGCGCTGTCCAGCGCGCCGATAAGCCAGTTTTTATACTCAAGCGCGAAGTAGGTGGTGCCGCCCTGCGCCGCAAACATAGGTATGTCCAGCGCATCGGTATACAGGCCGTAGGCACCGCCGTACATTTCATGGTTGCTGTTCAGGGTAAAAAACCGACCGGCGGGAAAGCCTGAGGTCAGCTTCGCCCACAGATCAACCAAATTGGCTTTTTCCTCGCCTGGCGGTGGTCGGTTCGCGCCGGTTCCGGCATAATAGGTGTCGCCCAGATGAATAATGTAATCCGGGTTCAGGCTGCCCGCGGTGGTCAGCACGTCTGCGGCTTGTTGGCCGTCACCCTCGGGGCTGGCGGGGTAGGTGCCGGTGCCCCAATCGCCGATGATGGCTATTTTAACTACGCCTGCGGTGCCGGTATCTGGCCGGGGCGACAACGAAATGGGAGTAAAGGGCTTTGGCCTGACAGCAAAGTTGGCGGTGCCGTCTTTCCAATTCAAAAACCGATTAACGATTGTCCATAGCCAGCCCTTGTCCAGCTGCTCATACTTGTGGGTACCCAGCACGGTGCCGTCTGCGGTGGCAAGAACGATGTTGTTTTGCTGGATGGTTGTTTGCAATGCGGCAATGTCTGCGGCAGAGACAACGGGCGGCGGCGCAGCGGCAGTAACGGCGGGCCAGATTGCGCGCAAAAATGTATTTGCCTGAATGGCTTTACCAAATTCCGGCGGCAGATTATGCATCCAGTATAGGCAGAAGGCCAGGTCATTGTCGGTGTCGGCGAAGTCAAATCCATCCGCCTCGCAAGCCTGAATGCCTGCCTGCGCTCGCGCGCCTAACCCCTCGGCAAGCGCGGTGTTATGTGGTTCCAGCGCAGCCGCCAAATCCAGCACACCCTGGTGATGGCTTGCCTCCAGCACCTGTAGCAGTTCCGCTGTGCGGTCCGCCCAAAGGTCCAGATCGCCCGCGATTTCATTGATCCCGCTTGCAGCTTGCTTGAATGTGACTTCGATAGATGACCGTGTTGCCATGATATATTTCTCCCTTCCACGATCAATGGTAGAGTAAATACTACATTAAGTATAGTTATTTTGATGCGATGAGGTTACTTCGCAATCTTTTTTGTGCGCACACTTTTGCTTGAGTAGCGAATTTTGCGGATATGCGCTAATATAGTCCCGAACCGGAACCAATTGGTCCGTAATCGGGGAGACAGCAATGGATATTATCGACGCGCTGAAATCAGCTTTCCATCAATATTTCAATTTCACAGGCCGGGCCAGCCGGGCCGAATTCTGGTTTTTCATGGCTTTTGTTATTGCCGGAGCCAGCCTTCTGCCCTTCATAGACGGCTTCCTGTTCGATGACGGCCCAGTGCCGCAGGCCGGGCCATGGGCATCGTTTGGTTACACCGTGGCGCACGGCCCGCTCAGTGCGCTGTTCGGGCTGGCTGTTCTCATGCCGTGGCTGTCGGTCAGCACTCGCCGCCTGCATGATGTGGGGCGTCCCGGCTGGTGGATATTCTTTGGCTTTATCCCGCCAATCGGCTGGCTTTTTATGTTGGTATGGTTAACCCGCGAGGGCGTTGTCGGCGACAACGAATATGGCCCCGACCCGCTCGCCGCCATGGGCGTTGAGGGCCACGTTTAATTAGATACCTGCTGTATGTTGCCTTTTTGTTCTTTTTGGTGTAGCCACAAAGTTGAGAATGTTGATTAGGCATTGAATGGGGCAATAAGTGAACTTCGCTAGCGCGGTTAAGTCGGCCTATATGAATATGTTCGACTTTCGGGGCCGAGCCAGTCGGTCTGAGTTTTGGTGGTTTTTCCTTTTTAGTCTGATTGCAACTCTTGGCGTCTTTCTGGTTTTCCTGCAGTTTCCGAATTGGCCTTTTTTTGATTGGTACACATTGGAACTGATCTTTTGGACTCATTGGATCGCCAATGTGTCTTTAACTGTTCGGCGGCTGCATGACCGCGACATAAGCGGTTTTTTTTACTTCATCGTTTTTTTTCCGTTAGTCGGGCCCTTCATCCAGCTTTGGCAGATGATTCCTGCAGGCACTGATGGCTTTAACCAATATGGTCCGGCGCGCGTTGCGACAACAGCTGAGACAATTGAAACTCAAATGATGCGAATTGCCGCATGCCTGAAGGAACATGGCCTAACGGACCAATTCTGTGAGGCCTATGATCAGCGAGACTTTGTGGCGTGCCATACTGTAATGGAGCAATCGGGGGTGCAGCATTCAGATGTTAACTCGTTCATTGGCTTGATGCAGGTCCAAGGATTGCGGCCCCATATTATACTGGACCAACGATCTGCTTGAGGGTCAGGTTTGAACCACCACTAGTTTCCAATCACCCCACGTGACAGCCGGTTAATCGACTTTCCGGGTGACAGTGTGCGTGCCACCCGTTAAGGCTTGTGCCTTGAATAAAGTAGCGGCATCTGGGGAGGTGCCTTCGTAAAAGTAAAATCAGGGGGCCGCTTCATGGCGCAGGACGACA
>JAJFIT010000054.1 GCA_021774775.1 Alphaproteobacteria bacterium
CATCATTCCGTCCATGTCGTCTGGCGGCACTGACGGCATGCATTTCCGCGCAGCTGGCATCCCCAGCTACGGCGTAAACGGCGGTTATTCCAAACCCAATGACACTTTCGCACACGGCCTGAACGAACGCATTTTGGTGCAGTCGTTTTACGACAATCTGGCCCATTGGTATGTTTTGTTGAAAGCCATTGCGGGATAACGGCGCCGACTGCAATTCGAAATTCAAAAGAGGGCAGCAATCAGTGCCCTCTTTTTTTACGTCAAACGTCCACTACGTACGGCGCGTGAACAGACGCTTAACCGCCGCGCATTCGGCCCGCGCTGATTGAGCCAAACCACCGAACAAGCTGCTGCTGGCAATCCAGCCTGCAATAAACAAGAACAGCATTGTCGTCTGGGCTTTTTCGTCCGGGATAACCAACGCCGAGGCGATCATCATCGCCGCCCAGATAAGCGCATTACCAATTGTTTGCTTTGTTGTTGCTTTGTTAGTCATTTCATTTCTCCTTAAATATTTATTTTGTGTTTGTTAATGAAAAAATCTCTTCTACCGGCGCGCCAAAAAATTTTGCCAGCTTCAGCGCGATGACCGTGGAAGGCACAAACCGCCCCACTTCGATGGTACTGATGGTTTTGCGCGACACCCCGATGGCATCCGCTAGCTCGCCCTGGCTCATGCGGTGCTCGGCGCGAAAAACCCTGATCCGGTTGTCCAGCCCGCTGCTCATGCGCCGGTTTCCTTGTCAAGGTCATCGCCGAAATCTTCATCTGGTTCCGTCTCACGGTTCGCCAGCAGGAACGAAACACTAAGAACCCCAAGCATCAAAGCCAAAACGATGTTCAGGAATACGGTGGCTGGCCAGTCGGCCAACGGGCCTTTACTCAGCTCAAGAGCGACAAGCATGGCGATAAAGCCAGTGGAAAAGCCCCTCACCGCTGCTTCCTTAAACGTGCTTGCGACAAAACCATCCGGGTCATTGCATCCGGGTTTGCGTTTGACCTTGAACCACATCAATTTTGCCATGACCGGCAGAAGGTTGATCATAAGAAGGATGGCAAGAATTCCCTCAGCTCTTTTCATTATGCTCGCGGCATCATCCGCCGCGAAACTGCGCGATGCATCGAGAGTATAGACAACGGCCAGCATCAACATTGACAATGCTGACCTAAGTAAAAATCGGTCGTAAAGCTGCGCGCCAGTTTCATTTTTAGAACCAAACATGGTGTTGCTCTTTCTCTATAAGCTATTCTATGTACCTAAAGTTACCTTATTGATACCTTGAGGTTACATATAGGCACCGAAACTTCTCTCGTCAAGGGGTATGTTGAGTCTTTTTTGAATCGAGCTTTAGATTAGAAAAGCTAACAATTCTGCTTGCGCCTTTCTACAGAGGTTTGGGTTTCGCTGAATGCTCATAAATTACAATTTTGGACTAAAATAACTGTATTATAGAAAAATATTTCCTTATTCACGGTTATGTGTGCTTATTTGAGAAAAAAAATTCTACTGTGTATGATAACTTCTTCTCGTTTGTAGAACTGGTTTCTACCCCTTATCTGTTGGATTGTTGGATAGTTTGCCTAACCCGAAACCGGGATTCTGTGCGGCAAACTGCGGAGGAGTTACGGGCCATGACGAATATTCCGGTTTATTTAACCGCTGAAAAACATCACATCCTGATAGTGGGTGCCACCACGGCTGCCATGGCGAAACTTGCCCTTTTCATGGATACTGGCGTGAGGCTTACGCTGGTGGGTCACGGCGCGCTGGACGCTGCGCAGTCTGCTGGCCTTACACCAGCCCTGACAGGCAACCAAACCCTTACCATTCAGGACAGACCTTTTGACCAGGACGATCTCACAGACAAATCTCTGGTTTATATCGGCGTTAAGGACGACATAACCGAAGAGCGTGTGCTGCGGTTGGCAAGCACCCGCAAGCTTCCAGTCAACGTAATCGACAAACCTGCCAAAAGTAATTTTATTACACCGGCGCAATTCACCCGCGGGCCGCTTCAGGTGGCCTTTTCCTCTGGCGGATCTGCGCCGGTGTTTGTCCGCCGCCTGCGAAGCAGCCTGGAACGTATCCTGCCGCCATCGCTGGGTGTGCTGGCCAATGCAGCCGGCAATATGCGCGGGCGCATCAAATCAATCATTCCAGACAGTACCCGTCGCCGCTTGTTCTGGGACCGGCTTTATGACAACGCTGGTCGCTACGCCGACATGGACCAGAGCGAGGTCGAAAAATTGGTTATTGAAGCCGCCTGCAACCACCGGGTTGGTGCCACCACCGGTCAAGTTCAAATTGTTGGCGCTGGCCCCGGTGACCCGGACCTTTTGACAATCAAAGCTCACAGGGCGCTGCAGCAGGCCGACGTTATTGTCTATGACCGGCTGGTTAGCCGCGATGTTCTGGCACTGGCACGGCGTGATGCTGATTTGATTTTTGTTGGCAAGCGCGAAGGCGAACACGGTGTTGGCCAGGAAGGCATCTGCCGCATTCTCGTGGATGAAGCGCTGGCAGGCAAACGTGTTGTACGGCTGAAAGGCGGTGATCCCTTGTTGTTCGCGCGGGCCAGTGAAGAACTGGACGCTCTGCGTGCCAACGATATTCACACCGAGATTGTGCCCGGCATCAGTGCCTATCAAGGCATTGCGGCCAGTACGCAAATCCCCCTGACAGACCGCAAGGCGTCATCGAGCCTGACACTGGTCACTGGCCACCTAAAGGACGGCGCCTTCAAGGATTGGGCACGCCTGTCCGGTGAAGGCCAGACATTGGCAATTTACATGGGTGTGAAGGGTGCACCGCGGATCTCTGCAGGCTTGCTTAACCAAGGTGTCAGTCCATCAACGCCGGTTGCGGTGGTGGAAAATGGTACCCGCGCAAACGAACGGCGTTTTTACGGCACACTTGCCGGTTTGCCTGAGCTGGTGGCGTCGAACAAAGTGAAAAGCCCTGCCCTGTTACTGATCGGCGACGTTGTAGAAAACGCGCTCGATTTAAACCAATTCGAACACGAGTCGCTGCTGCGCGCTCAAAACGGCTAAAGGCCAAAAAATAAAAGGAACGAACGATGGCCAAGAAAATTACCGGCCCCCAACTCATTTTGGCAAACCGCCTTGACGACGGTCGCGCGGTGTTTCTAACAGCCACCGGCACATGGTCAAACGCCGCTGCCGACGCTGCTGTTGCAGACAATGAAGCCGAACTGGACACCCTGATGACCGTTGCGCAAGCCGCTGACCTGGCTAACTTCGTGGTTAGCGTAACCCCGGTTGCTGCCGACACGTCAAACGGTGTCACTGCGCCAGCACACATCAAATTTGCCATGCAGGCGCGCGGCCCCAGTGTTCGCGCCGACCTTGGCTATCAAGTTTCGCCGAACTGGGAGCAATAAGCCATGTATGCTTATGACACCTATGATCATGCCATGGTCAACGCCCGTGTCGCAGAATTTCGCGATCAGGTAGACCGCCGCATGAAAGGCGAACTAACCGAGGAAGAGTTTCGTCCGCTGCGCCTGATGAACGGCCTTTACCTGCAACTGCATGCCTATATGCTGCGCGTGGCTATTCCCTACGGCACTTTGTCGGCTGGCCAGATGCGCAAGCTGGCGCATGTTGCGCGCAAATATGACAAAGGCTACGGCCATTTCACCACGCGCCAGAACATTCAGTATAACTGGCCCAAGCTCTCTGAAACGCCTGACATTCTGCAAGAACTTTCTGACGTTGAGATGCATGCCATCCAAACTTCTGGCAACTGCATCCGTAATGTCACCACTGACCAGTTTGCCGGTGCTGCCGCTGACGAAGTTGCGGACCCACGCCCCTACGCCGAACTGATCCGCCAGTGGTCTACGTTCCACCCGGAATTTTCGTTTCTACCGCGCAAGTTTAAAATTGCCATCACCGGTGCAGCCGAAGACCGCGCCGCCGTTAAGTGGCACGACATTGGACTGGTGTTGAAACAAAATGAGGCCGGCGAAGTTGGTTTTGAAGTGCTTGCTGGTGGCGGCATGGGCCGCACACCGGTGATCGCAAAATCCATGCGCGAGTTTCTACCGATTTCGGACATGCTCAGTTACCTGGAGGCCATGCTCCGGGTTTATAACGAGCAAGGCCGCCGCGACAATAAATATAAAGCTCGCATCAAAATTTTGGTCGATGCCATGGGCATTGATGAATACCGGCGTCAGGTTGATGCCGAGTGGGAAAAAATTCGCCATGTACCGATTGACGTGCCGGAAGAGGAAGTTGCCCGGATCAAAGCCTTCTTCGCGCCGCCGCCCCTGCCTGTTTTGGCCGACGCTGCGACCGAGGTAGACGAGCTGGAAAATGCAAACTTCGTCTTTAAAGCATGGCTGGCGAACAACACCGGTGCCCACAAAGTGCCGGGGCACGCCCATGTGACAATTTCGCTGAAGCCGCACGGCGGCATTCCCGGTGATGCGACCGACGAACAGATGGATTTGGTCGCGGACCTTGCTGATGCATACAGCCAAAGCGAAATTCGGGTTAGCCATGAGCAAAACCTGATTTTGCCCCATGTGGCGAAAAGCGACCTGCCTGCGCTGTGGAGCAAACTGGACGAAGCTGGCCTGGGCACACCCAATGCCGGACTGTTGACCGATATTATCGCCTGCCCCGGGCTTGATTATTGCTCACTGGCCAACACCCGGTCTATCCCCATCGCCCAAACAATCACGGAGCGATTTGACGACATAAAGCGCCTGATGGACATCGGCCCGTTAAAGATCAAAATTTCGGGCTGCATCAATTCATGCGGCCACCACCATGCTGGCCACATCGGCATTCTTGGTGTCGACCGACGCGGCGAGGAAAACTATCAGCTGTTGTTGGGCGGCTCCGGCGCGGAAGATGCGTCGAAAGCTGCGATTTTGGGCCCAGGATTTAATGAAGCAGGCATCGTTGATGCCGTTGAAAAAGTGGTCGCCGTTTATTTGGGCGAACGCGAAGACGACGAAACTTTCCTAAGCGCCTACCGGCGGTTGGGGCCAGATGTATTTAAGGAGGCGGTTTATGGTACTGATTAATCTTACAGGCATACAGCCCACAGGTTTCACCTTGCTGGCTGACGATGTCCAGCCCAAGGAAGGCGAGAATGTTGCCGTGTCCGTTGAGCGTTTGCTCGCCGAAGACAGCGCATTTTTTGACACCGCTGGCGGCGTTGGCGCGGTTATTACGACCGGCACGCCGTATGCTGATTTGGATGCGATTGCGGGCAAGCTGGCCTTCGCGGTGATTGAGTTCCCCGCTTTCGGTGACGGCAGGGGTTTTTCGCTTGCGGTGCGCCTTCGCAAAGACTTTGGCTTCAAAGGCGAAATTCGCGCCACTGGCCCGGTGATCCCGGATCAGGCGTTGTTTTTGCTGCGTGCAGGCTTCGATACCGTCGATGTCACCAGCGAACGAAAAACGGCTTTTGAGGCGGCGCTTAGTCGTTTCCCCGGCTTTTACCAAAGCGATTTCGGCGGCCAGACCTCTATCGCCCATGCACGCCACACAGTTGGCCACACGATTGGCCACTCTGGTGAAGGACATAGGAAAGCATCGTGAGCGCCGTTGCCGCCATAAAAGACGCGAATTATTTCGATACGCTGACTGCAGTTGATTATCTGGATGCGCGCTACGCCAGCGCATCACCGCAAGATGTCATCGATGGAGCGCTCAAATATTTCGGGCGGCGGTTCGCGCTTGTCTCCTCTTTTGGGGCCGAGTCAGCAGTGCTGTTACATATAGCGGCGCAAGTTTCCAAAGACATCCCGGTTTTGTTCCTTGATACAGGCAAGCTATTCGGCGAAACCAAACGTTACCGTGATCAGCTGATCGATCAGCTTGGCCTCAATGATGTGCGCAGCCTGTCACCTGATGTTAATGCACTGAACGCCAAAGACCCCAAGGGTGCGCTTTGGGCTAGCGATACCAACGCCTGCTGTTACATCCGCAAGGTTGTTCCCCTGGCGGATGCACTGGAAGGTTTTGAGGGATGGGCATCTGGCCGCAAGCGGTTTCAGGGCGGCGTGCGTTCTCTATTGCCGCATTTTGAGGCATCTGACGGCAGGGTAAAGGTGAACCCGCTGGCCTTTTGGACCAAAGATGATGTTGTGGACTACCGTGACACCCACAGCCTGCCACAGCACCCGCTGGTGGCCGAGGGTTTTCCATCCATCGGTTGCATGCCCTGCACCGACCGCATCGAGAACGGCGAGAGCGAGCGTGCGGGCCGCTGGCGCGGACAAACCAAAACCGAGTGCGGCATTCACCTGACCCTTGGCGAGAATAATAAAATCCTCTCGGCGAACTAACCACGACGGCCAAAAACGCACTTCCTGCGCTATTTTTTTCACCAACTATTGTTTTGCGTTTCCCTAACAACCATCTAGGCTGGGCACGATAGATTTTCTAATGTCCGACGACCCGACCTAACCGCGCAGAAAGGCTTGAGCCCGATGAAACGCTCCCTTCTTCCCCTGAACGCCCTGAGGGCCTTTGATGCTGCTGCCCGGCACATGAGTTTTAAGCTCGCTGCCGACGACCTGTCGGTAACGCCTGCGGCAATCAGCCAGCAAATCCGTTCGCTGGAAGACTTCCTGGGTGTAGACCTGTTCAGACGCACCAACAGGTCATTGGTGCTAACCGAAGCCGCCCAACTATCGCTGCTACCGCTGAAGGAAGGCTTTGAGCGGCTCGAGGAAGCGGTAGATATCATCGCAGGTTCGAAAAACTCAACTGTCCTGAAAGTCAGCGTGTCACCGTCCTTTGCCAGCAAATGGTTGGTGCCGCGACTTGCCAGCTATTATGAGCGCCGCCCGGATGCCATTGTGAAAATCAGCGCAACCATGCAAGTCACTGACTTTAAAGCCGAAGACACCGATGTTGCCATCCGCTATGGCCGCGGCAACTATGACGGACTTCTGTCAGAAGAACTACTGCGCGAAACCCTGTTTCCGGTGTGCGCACCCGGTCTTTTTGACGGCGAGGCCGCCACTCCCTGCGCGGTGCTCAAACATACGCTTATTCATGATGACAGTTCGATCGACGATGAAAGCGCACCCAATTGGACCATGTGGCTGAAAGCCGCCGGTGTGACCGCACCAGACGGCATGCCCGCCGTTCATTTCAACAGCAACGCGCTGGCTATTGAAGCAGCAGTTGCCGGGCGTGGTGTCGCGCTGGCGCGGTCCGCTATTGCCGAAGAAGACATCAAGGCAGGCAGACTGATTAAACCGTTCGGCGAAGCGGTGCCGGTCAACTTCGCGCATCACATCGTGTACCCTAAAGACAAAATTAAGAATGAGCGTGTACAAGATTTCATTGAATGGTTGCGAGAAGAAACATCAAAAGCCTAGCTAGGCTTGTTTTCCAGCGGTTGATATTTTCAACCATTCTTTTACTAATGTTGCCAATTTCCATTGCCGCTGACGAGAATAATACCAACTGCTTAAAACTCGGCGCGGATGATGGTATTGCCGATTTTCATCCGCTTTTTGAAAATCTTGTTGCGTCGATATACAGGCGCGCAGGCCACTGCGCCATATCCATTTCGCTCGCTCCGAAACGCGTTGAAATGATGCTAGCCACGGGCGCGTTGGACGGTGACTGGATGAGAGCCAAAGGCTTCGCAGATCAATCTCGTTTGGATCTTATTGAAGTGCCAATTCCGCTCTTTCAACTCGAAGCAGTTTTATTGACCAGCGCCGACAGTTCCTTCAATGGCACGCCCAAAGATATGAAGGATAGAACCGTTGGGTATCCAGCGGGATTTTATTGGATTGAAAAAAATTTACTGGCTCTGGGGGCAATTCCAAAAGAAATTCCCTCAGGGGTTCCGGTGCAGGAGCTTCTTATGCGCGGGCGGTTTGAGGTTTTTGCGACCGACAGCGTTCGGGCACACCCGATATTGCAATCACAGGGCAACAGCCAAAACACGATCCGGCAAACGAGCTGGGAAAAAATATCCTTCTTCCATCTGGTTCACAAGCGACACAAAGACAAAGTCGAGGCATTGGCAACAGAGATTAAGAACGCAATAGACGTTGGTGAATTCGACCATCTTTTCGCGCTACCCGGCCTTAGCCGGGTAGAAAATGATCTAAATTAGTCGCTCTTATCCTATTCCTCTACGGCTTGCGCCTCGGCGTCTTCGTCGCCGCGCGTGCGGTCAAAGGCGGTTGAGAAGAACAAAGCATTAAGGAATAGTTTTTCTGCTCCCACATAGGTGGCCCGGAAATTGGGATTGTCCGCGAACAGAATAACCGACCCTGCGCCGTGGCGCTCCGCAGTCATCATCGGCGTACCCTTAATCTGGCCAATCCGCTTGCCGGACGCATAACCCGACAACAGTGGCTGTTCGGTATAAACTGCCACTTGTGCGTAAGGGTCCTTCGGCGTCGGTAAGACATAACTGGTGTTGCGATTGGTGGTCACCAACCGACGCACAAAGCCAAACCCAAGCGGGTGGGTAATATCCAGATCACTTTCAAACAGCGCACCGCCGATCACATGTTCGGCATCCTTCTGGCCTTTGTCGGCGTATGAAAGCCGTTCGGTAGTGTCACCGTCAGATTTTTTCTTTTTGGATTTGGACGCAAACAATTTTTTCGCCGCCCAGTTGGCACCATGCCGGTGGGCGATGAAAGTGCCGCCAGCCTTGACCCAGCCCTCAATCGTTTCAGCCATGGCGGAAGACAGCTTGCTGCCGCTTCCGCCTACTAAAATCATATGGCTATAGCGTGTCAGGTCAACGCGGCCCAGCCGCTCCTTGCGCACCAAAGTCACCGGAATTTTCATGCGGTGATCCAGCAAATGCCATACTTCGCCCGCGTCGTACGGCGTCAGTCCCGGGCCGGTTATCAACAAAATTTTCGGCGCTTTCAAATCGGACACCGAGTTGCGTCCACCCAAATCAGCACCCGCCTGCGCCGTGTGACCAGAGGTCGCCGCATGCACGGTAATGCCGTCCTCCACCGCTATCTGTTCCATAATGGAGTGAATGGTATCCATAGGCACTGTTTGCAGGTCGCGAGGTACAATGATTGTTCCGCGCTCGAACGCCACAAGCCCGCCTGTGGTTTGCACGCTGATTGGGCTTTTCGCCACTCGGGCCATCACCCCGGCAGACAATAATCTGTTCACCGCGCGCGGCGCATAATAATCAGACCAGCGAAAAACATAGGCATAGGGTGCGCGCTCGGGCGCGTCCGCCGCGGCAAAGCTGGCGACCGCAGGTGCACCCATTTTACTGCGCGGATTCGATGTTACCTCGTCGTATTCCAGGCCGTATGCCAGCGGCATGGTCCAGCCCGAAACATCGTAAAATACTTTGTCGGGAAACTCGGTAATACGATTAAACAGGGCCTTGGCCATGCGGTACTGCGCCTGGTTCAAATTAACAATGAAACTGTCTTCGCCGTATGTTTTGTCGTCAGCGCGCACAGAACCGGAAACGCGGTGCACCTCCACCCGGTGACGGGCCAGCAAATCAAGAAACATGTTGACCCTTGTTGGGTCTTCCGGCGCACGGAACACATAGGCCTTCACCCTGTCTGCCCGCGCAAGGCCCGCCGCCTCGCGGTAAAATTCGCGCTGGAAAGCATGCAACTTCAACCGCATTTCCGCCGCACCTTCAATGGTTGTCAGGCTTGTGCGAAAATGGGTGCGAATATTGTTGGCAAAAGTTTTGATGCCCTGCGCGCTTTCGCGGGCAATACCCATCTG
>JAJFIT010000055.1 GCA_021774775.1 Alphaproteobacteria bacterium
ATTGCGTGTTTAAACCCGCGCAGATTGATGAATTTAAAATAGAAAGTGAAAAACAGCGCCCCGAAGATCAGCCAGCAAACGATGAGTGGAACCTCAGTACCTGCAACGGTGACGGAATAGAAAATGAATGACGACAAGGCACCGGTTACCGGTTGAACGGTGTCATTGATAGTTTGGTCGATATCACGGGCACCAGCGGATGGTGCCGATACAAGCGAAAGTAACAAAATAAGGCTCAATTGAACTTTGAAAGCGATTTTTGTGACTTGGTGTCTCCCCTGTTTCAATCTTCAGCCAGTCATTCGCGTTGACAAGCAGTGTCCAGTGTCAGGGTTTTACTTGACTGTTGCAACAAATAACCGGCTTTGCCAGTAGCTCAGGTAGAATTTCGCTTGGATATAACGGTGGAATTTCGTTGGAATGAGGCCATCCAATACGATAGTCTTCAACCAGTTTCTGGAAAAAGCTATTTGATCCTTAGGAAGTTATATAAGCTATGTTTCAATGTCGGTCCCCCATCGACGGTCATACCGTCTACAGCGAGGGGTATCAT
The DNA here is from genome assembly GCA_021774775.1 of Alphaproteobacteria bacterium. Taxonomy (GTDB): domain Bacteria; phylum Pseudomonadota; class Alphaproteobacteria; order Sphingomonadales; family Kordiimonadaceae; genus Kordiimonas. Next base: position 554 of record JAJFIT010000055.1, read on the forward strand.
TCAGACGAAGTGATTGATGAGACTGTCGAGCGCGCCCGCCTGGGCCAAATAGTTTGGCGGCAAACCAGTCTTGATGATCGGCTTAAAAGGTTGCAGGTCGCCACTGACTATCTTTTTGATCACCGCGAAGAAATTGGCCTTGAGATTACCAACCAAATGGGCCGCCCCGTTAGATATAGTGCCGGAGAGCTTGCTGGTGTCAAAGAGCGCAGCGAGCACATGTTGGGGCTCGCTAAAACGGCGCTTGAAGATATCAGGCCAGCGGCTGTAGAGGGTTTTGACCGGAAGATCGCGCGCGTGCCTTTGGGTGTGGTTGCGGTTCTTGCACCTTGGAATTACCCATTTCTAACCTCCGTCAATGCAATTATTCCAGCCCTGGCGGCGGGCAATTCGGTTATTCTCAAACACTCGGAGCAAACGCCACTTGTGGCACTGCGCTACCAACAGGCTTTTGAGATTGCGAAGTTGCCGGTAGGCGTATTCCAGTATCTGTTCTTGTCACATGAAGGTGCCGCCAAATTGGTGGCCAGCCCGGGCGTTGATTATGTTGCCTTCACCGGTTCGGTGGCTGGGGGCCACGCAATCAGTAAGGCGGTACGCGACAAATTCATCGATGTGGGTTTGGAACTTGGCGGGAAAGACCCGGCTTATGTTCGCGGTGATGCTGATGCCGCCGAGGCAGCGATAAGCCTTGCTGACGGCGCTTTCTTCAATAGTGGGCAATCATGTTGCGGGATTGAGCGGATTTATGTTGCTCGCGGTTTGTTCGACCAATTCGTCGTAGGTGTTGTCAGCGAGGCGGAAAAACTGGTCGTGGGCGACCCTCGCTTACCTGAGACCACATTGGGACCGCTTACCAGCGCAAAAGGAGCTGATTTTGTGCGCCAGCAAATAAGTGATGCGATTGGACAGGGCGCAACAGCGCATCTGCCAATAGATGACAACTGGGGCAGTGCCTATTTGGCCCCGCAAGTGCTCACCAATGTGACCCACGACATGAATGTCATGAAGCAAGAAACTTTTGGGCCTGTTGTCGGGATGATGGCGGTGGACGATGACCAGCAAGCCATTGATCTTATGAACGACAGCCAATACGGTCTGACAGCGTCAATCTGGACACAGGATGTTGAAGCAGCACGGTTAATTGGAGCGCAGTTGCAAACAGGCACAGTTTTTCTCAATCGCTGCGATTACCTGGACCCAGGCCTGGCCTGGACCGGGGTTAAAAACTCAGGCCGCGGCTGTACACTGTCATCAATTGGTTACGAGCAATTAACCCGGCCAAAATCCTACCATTTTAAACTGAGTTAGGAGATATCACCGTGTCCCAACCAAATTTTAAGACCATCTCCATTCGTCAACTCACCGGTGCGATGGGCGCAGAAATAAGCGGCGTGGATTTATCTGAAAACCTTACGGATGAACAGTTTGGAGAAATTCGGACAGCCTTGTTTACCTACGGTGTGATCGGTTTTCGCAATCAGACCTTAAATTTTGACCAACACCAGAGATTCGCGCGCCGGTTTGGAACGCTGGAGGTGCATCCAATCGTCAATAGCCTTGAGGGCCACCCGGAGATTATTAAAATGCACAAGCCTGCCGACACCGCGGCCAGTTTCGGTGTGGGCTGGCACACTGATAATTCGTTTTTTGAAAAGCCTAGCCTTGGCTCAATTGTTTACGGTGAAGTGATCCCGCCCGTCGGCGGCGACACGCTTTTTGCTAACCAACAGCTGGCATATGAAGCCTTGTCAGCGGGTATGAAGAAAACCCTGGAAAGCCTAACCGCAATTCATAGTGCTAACGACGCCTACACGTCACCGACCGCACTGGAAAAATACGATAGCGATGGCCCGATTTCCTATAAAAAAAGCGATATAATCGCCCAGTCTGTTGAGCATCCAGTGATTATCAAACACCCGGTCACAGGTAAGAAGGCGCTGTATGTAAACCCCATGTTCACGGATAGGTTCAAGGGCTGGACACGGGAAGAAAGCACGCCGTTGCTGGACTATCTCTGCAAACATGCAGTACGTGAAGATTTTCAGTGCCGTTTTCGCTGGGAAAAGGGCAGCGTGGCCATGTGGGATAACCGCATGGTTCAACATGCCGCCTTGAATGACTGCGAAAGATATGAACGTATCCTGTACCGAGTGACGGTCAACGGGGACGCTTTAAGCTAGGGTCTGAACTCAATTACCGATGAGGGCTGTGCCGCAGGCAAAATTGGTCAGACCAAGAAGGAAAAGATGAAAAATAGTGATCTATTTGACGCATTTTCGACGCGGGTATGGCCAATTTGGCCGCGGCCCCAAGGGGTTGGCCCAAAACATCCTGTAAATACGTCGAAAAGCCTTGCTGATACTCCCGTATCATCTGCATTTTTCTCCTGTTTACTGACCGTTTTGGCTCCAACACAGTTCCACTCGGTAATTGAGTTCAGACCCTAGTATGCATTGGTCATGGAAAGAGAAGAATGTGCGAGAGAAATTTCTGGTTCTTGATGGGTATGACAGCAATGGCATTGCGGGCCTGAAGGCCGCTGGCGCGACGCAAGCGGGTGTCTTGTATAAAAATATGCTCGCTCACTTTGTGCCAGAAGATAGCATTGATATTGTCGAAATTTCTCACGATACAGCGCCGCAACTAAACTTCGGCGACTATCAGGGTGTTTGTTGGACCGGGTCAAACCTGTTTTTCTCTGCCGCCGATGATATCGTGCAGCGACACATTGATTTGTGTCTTGATTTTTTTGAGGCTGGAACACCGCAATTTGGCAGCTGTTGGGCGGCGCAACTGGCAGCTGTTGCCACTGGCGGGCGCTGTGAGCAAAACCCAAAGGGGCGCGAGTTTGGCATTGCCCGCAAAATCATGTTGACGGACGAGGGGGCAAAACATCCGATGTTCAAGGGCAAGCCAAGGGTGTTTGATGGTTTTACTTCACACGCTGATATTGTCACCCATCTGCCAGAAAGCGCCGCTCATCTTGCAGGCAACGCATTTTCACCGGTTCAGGCGATTGATGTGACCTACGGTAAAGGGCGCTTTTGGGCGGTTCAGTATCATCCTGAATATGATTGCCGTGAGGTCGCCGCGCTGACCATTGTGCGTACCGATGACCTGATCGAGCAAGGAACTTTCAGAGGCAAGCAGGCGCTGGATGCTCATGTGGATGACCTCATGACACTGAGCTGCGACAGCGCGCGGCAAGATATCGCCTGGAAGCTGGGGTTGGACAGCGATGTACTCGACCCAAATGTTCGTCATATTGAGGTCCAAAACTGGCTGAATTATTTCTTCGCTTAACAATGTTCCGCCTAAATTTTCGCGTGACATAAATTGTCAAAACCTTACCCACTCTGTCAAATTCCTATAGCCTGCAACGACACTGACTGAACGAACAAAAACCTCAAAAACAGACAGTGGAGAAAAAGCAATGACGAAAATATCTATTATGGTTGCAGCGTCGATTACCTTGGCTGGGCATTCGGTGTAGGCTATGGACTATTTGACAACCCAGTGCGAGGAAGCGTTGGCCCTAAGTGCTTTGCCGGTACAGCTGCGGGCAGGCTCTTCGATATATGTTCTGAAACCGGAAGGCTTCACCAAAACGGTTGAAGGCACAGGCACGTTCACCTGTATCGTAGAGCGCAATCATCCCAAATCAATCATTCCCCAATGTATTGAACGGCAAGATGCAGATGACTTAATTCCCGCCATTATACGAAAATCGGAAATGGTAATGAACGGTGCCAAGGGGGCCGAGATCAGTGCTGATTTTGATGCCCGGGTTGAAAGCGGCGAATATTCTTCGCCTGACTTTATCGGCGTTAATTATATGATGCCCCATTATAATTACATTTACGTTCAAGGGGCAAACAGCATCAGGCGTATTCCACCGCATTTGATGCATTATGCATCGAACGTAACTGACGCGGATATCGGTGCAGCAGCCGATGCGCAGCGGAAAGGCATGCCGCATATCAATGATCAGGGCTATATATCTTTCGTTGAGGTCCCGTCAGACTTTAATGGTGTTCAGCGTGCTTGTGCTGGCCAGATGGGCGATTTTCCTCCATCTTGAACTGAGGTTGTTTGGGAAAAAACGCTGGGGAATGATGTGAAACAGATTTTAGCTGTTGCAATAAGCTTGTTGGCCGCGACGCAAGCGCAAGCCGAGGTGGTCGGGGCGTCAGGTGACCGTTATATACTCAAGCATGAGGCGCGCTCCAGCTTAACGCCTGCTGATTTGTGGGCGCGGCTGATAAAGCCTGCCACATGGTGGCACCCTGATCATACCTATTCAGGCGATGCCGGAAACCTGTCGCTGGAGCCTGCTGCGGGCGGCTTGTGGCGCGAAGACTGGGCAGATGGTTCGGTGCTGCACGGGCAAGTATTAAATACAGTACCCGGCCAGTTGTTGCGGTTGGATGCGCCATTTGGGCCGCTTCAGGAAATGGCTGTTTCCACAGTTTGGACAATTACCATTAAACCGGACGGTGGTGGCTCTCTCGTCACGTTTGACGAAATTGCAAATGGTACGGCCGCCAGTAAACTGGGCGCGCTGGCCCCTGCGGTGGACTTTGTCAAAGGCGAAGCGATTAGACGCCTGACCGACAGCCCGGATTAGGGCGGCTGAGGGTAAACTCCCTCCAGGTATAATCTTCTGGTGTATTTTTCTCTTTATGACTTAAAGTGAGGGAAGCCATCAGGGGAACAGTCATGAAGCCGTATTTTTCAGTCTTGTCTGCAGCCGTGCTCGCGCTTGGTGGGGCATCGACCGGGTCAGCCGATCAGGACGACCAGCAGGCTAAGGCACAAGCCAAGGCCGCCGCCGAACAGCTGGCCAGCATGACCGATGAGCAGCGACGCCTGTTGAATACAACGCCGGTAAGCGCGGACCGTTATCCGGCCCCGCCAGCGCCGCATTATGGCCCAAAGCGCGGTTCTATCAATTTTACAGACACAGACCCCGGCACCACGATCGGCGGCACGCTCACCATGAAACCGGCAGTGGATGATAACGGAAAGCGCCTGAATGAGGCCGAAGCGGGCATCACTATGTATATGATCCATTGGGGTCTCGAGGTCGGAAAACCCGGCGTTGCTGATGACGCAGGCGCAGGTGATCTGGGGGGTGACTGTATGGGATTCCGCGATACCGGTCATGTGGTCATGGCACCTGCGGGCGAGGCGGGCGCTATGATGAGCTGGGAAATTCCGCAGGGCACTGTGGTGCCTGAAGGCGCGGTGTATTTTGTAGGCCATACCCTTTACGGCAAAATTCATAATCTGGGCAAATGCACCCAAACGCCGATTACCAATCTGGTTCAACAGGTACGGAAACAATAAATAGCAGGAAACAACTATGAAGTGGCTTTTTGGCGTATGTGCTTGTGTTATGGGTCTGTCTGCGGCGTTTGCCGACGACGGTAAACCAGATTGGGGACCATCCAAATTTGGGCCGGATGATCGTCTGGGCGCGATGAATTTTCTGACGCCTGAGAAAACCGCCGCGGCGGCAAAACTGGTCACGACCGGTAAAACCTATGCGCTTGGCATGGTAACCGGACGCGCGACACCCGCCTATCCGCCGCGCAAATATGATGTGATTATTTTGCAACTGGATGATGGCACCGGCACGCCTGTCGGGCTTAACGATGCCACTGCCAACGACGATATGGTTGAAACCTTTAATGGCATCGGCAGCCAAATAGACGGGCTCGGTCACTTCGGTAAAAATCATTATTACTACAACGGCGTACATGCGTCCGAGTTTGTCGCCACCGACGGCCTCAAGCAGTTTAGCATTCATACCCTGCCGCCGGTTGCTACTCGCGGCATTTTGTTGGATATGACCAAGGCGCACGACGGTGTTCGGGTTCCGGACGGTACAGCCCTCAACAGGGCCGAAATTGACGCTGCCATGAAACGTGCTGGCGTCACCGTCGAGCAGGGCGATATCGTTCTACTGCACACTGGAAATATGACGGCAACCGCGGGCGACGCTGCACTGGCGCAGTCGGTGCCCGGTCTCGGCGTAGAGGGCGCACAGTATCTGGCAGAATTGGGTGTGGTGGCGGTTGGCACCGACACTTGGGCCCTTGAGGTGATACCCTTTGAAAATGACGGTAGTTTTTTTGAAGTGCACCAAACCCTGCTCACCAAAAACGGGGTTTATCTGCTGGAAAACATGGTCACCGCCGAGCTTGCTGCCGACGGTGTGACCGAGTTTTTCTTCACCCTTGGTGCGCCGCGCCTTGAGGGCACAGTGCAGGGTATCATCAACCCGGTAGCCATTCGGTAGCTGGTTGGTTTTGAATGCTGTGACGAGTATTTTGACAGAGAGTATATTAGGCCGCTTTCGCCAACAGGCGACGTTGTTTGAGGTTTTGTGGACGTCTGACTATGGAGCGAGATAAGGGCATTTAAATATCCGCTTGACAAAAACTCTTTCCTTAGCGATTGCTAATGAGCAATCGCTAAGGAGTCATGCTGTGAAAGCAAACGGTAGACAAAGAATTTTGGGTGCTGCATTCCTGCTTTTCTCCAAGAAGGGTTTTGATGCGGTCGGTATCCGTGAAATTGCCGATCGTGCCGGACTTTCCAATCCTGCCATGTATCAGCATTTCAGGAGTAAACAGGCGCTTGGCGAAGCCGTTTATCTAGCCTGTTACCAGACACAAACTGATGAGCTGAACAAACGATTGCGGTCTGACATAAGCGCGTTTGAAAAACTCGACGCCTTTATAAACACTGCCGTTCATCTCCATAAGCAAACGCCGTCACCCTTGTTGTTTCTGGAAAATATGCAGTGCCATTTCGGCATGGTTGCGCGTGATGCCTTTGGGGATCAGGCGACAACCGTGCGACTCAATAAATGGATTATTGAAGGGCAGGGGAGCGGCGAGATTCGCGATGATATACCGGCCTCCATGCTGGCTGGACTGGTGGTCGGACAAATCACTTTGTGGGCGCTTCAGTCTCAAAACAAGCTTGCCCCGACACGAGGGGCCGCGAAAATCATGAAAAAGCTGATGCGCTCCGCGCTTACATCGAAAAATGAGGCACGTAGCTATGCAGATAAATAATATTAGCAGGCTCATAATGGGGCTTACCCTTTTGTCTGGCTGCGGCGCAGCGGAAATCCCGATTAACTCTGATCTGTTAAAACAAGATCCACGTCTCTATGAAGAAATTCTCACCCTGCGAAAACAGACCACCATTCCAGCGCTTGTTCTCGCTGAGTTCAGTTGTGAAACTCGACGCATCGCCTGGTCGGGGTTGCTTCGCAATGATGAAGATAAAGAAATCACATTAGCCGCACGGTTCAATATTGGATCCAACGCAAAGTCGATGCTCGCCACTACAGCAGCACGGTTGGAGGAGAAAGGTCAACTGAGACTTGACGCCCCTCTGAGCGAAGTTTGGCCAGAGGCAGCAAGTGCTGCGCCGGACAAGACAGCGATCACTTTGGTGCAACTTCTATCGCACACAAGCGGCTTACCTGCATTTGATACGGGTGTGGCCCTAGGCACGGTGCCAGATTTATCCAACGGATCGGAATCAGTGACTCAAATGACAGCCTTTTGGTTCCTGAAACAGCCACTGATAGCTGAACCGGGGAAGCAGGAAATCTATTCTAATGCAGGTTACGTTGTTGCCGGGGCTATATTGGAACAGATTATGAAGCGCCCATTTGAAGAAATTATTCGAGCGCAAATTTTTGAGCCCCTTGGAATGGAAGCGACGTTCGGTGAACCTCGCGCGCTCGGTAAAAGCGAACCACATGGGCACTATGTGAAAGATGGTACAATCGTTCCATATGATGAGGCCGAACCTCCGCTGCCAGCTTTTTTGATAGCTGCGGGAAATATCTCCCTTTCGATGTCTGATTACCTGACTTATCTGCAGGCACATCTATGCAGTTTGCAGGGGATAGAAACAGAATTTCTAAAGGTTGATACTGCGAGGCGTCTCCATCAACCCTTCATTGAAGGTGGACCAGCATTAGGCTGGGGCGTGACCGAATTAGACGGTGAAAGAACAAGTTTTCATATCGGTGGAACGGGTGATTTTACAGCATATGTTGCACTGACGCCGGGTAATAATCAAGGGGCTGTAGCCATCATGAATGTAGGTGGCGCTCCGGCAGAACCTGTTCAGGCATGGCTGGTTCAGACAATGTCCGCAGGGGTGGGCGAGAATTGAGTGACTGATTTGTGGGCATGATGCGATCATAAGTCCGATCCCGGGGGGCAGATCAAGCCATTACTGAAAGAAACTGCGATACACTGAAACTGAATCAGATTATCGTTCAATCATTATATCGCATGCTCGCCTCGTTGCCCTTTCAGAGACAACACATTAGCGCCCTTCTTTGGGCGACTTAACTGTGAATCTTACGACCTTGGCTGACATTTTATATGATTACAGAATGAAAATTGAAGACCATCGAAAAAGGCGCTATCCTCAGAGAAAATGATGCCTTTTCACATCAAACATCAAGATTGGCAACATTCAGCGCATTGTCCTGAATGAAGTTGCGACGTTCTTCCACCACGTCGCCCATCAGTTTCGAGAATATTTCGTCGGCGATATCCGCCTCGGTTACCTTCACCTGCAACAGCGATCGCACTTCAGGGTCAAGCGTGGTTTCCCACAATTGGCCCGGGTTCATTTCGCCCAGACCCTTATAGCGCTGCGTCGATAGTCCCTTGCGGCCAAACGACAATAGTGCGGCCAGCATTTCAAGCGGGGTGCCGACAGAATGCTTGTCATCCTTGCGGGTAATGACTGCAGGCTTGACAAACAGGTCGCGCACTTCGCTCATGCGTGTGTTTAGTTTGCGTGCTTCCTGGCTTTCGATCAGGTGGGCATCAATCCGGTGCATGTCAATGACACCGCGCACTTCCTGGGCAAAACTGTAACCGCCGTCTTCGGTGACGTCGCCGGACCAGCCTGCACCTTCAACTGTGGTTGCCAGCTCGTTCATATGCGCGGCGACGGTGTCCGCGACTATACCGCGGGCACTGTCGTCATCAATTAATTTGGTATCCAGGCCGCCAAACAGCCCGAGCATTTCGATCAGGTTTTTGTTGTAGCGTGTCGGAATGCTTCCGATCAGGCCTTTAATAGCCCGGGCTTCTTCCGCCAGATGCTTAATTTCCGCGCCAGCATGCTGCGCGCCGGTGCCGTCGGTGACAACAACATCGTTGGTGCCCATTTCCAGCAAATAATCATCAAGCGCCTTGTCGTCCTTCAGGTAAACTTCCGACTTGCCGCGGCCCACTTTATACAGCGGCGGCTGCGCGATATACAGATGCCCAGCTTCAACAACTTCCGGCATTTGCCGGTAGAAGAAGGTCAAGAGCAGCGTACGAATGTGTGCACCGTCCACGTCCGCATCGGTCATGATAATAATTTTATGGTAGCGAAGCTTCTCGACGTTGAAATCTTCGCGGCCAATGCCGGTTCCCAGCGCGGTGATCAGAGTACCAATTTCAGTGGAGGCCAGCATTCGGTCAAACCGGGCGCGTTCCACATTAAGAATTTTACCGCGCAGCGGCAGGATTGCCTGGTTTTTTCGGTTTCTGCCCTGTTTGGCAGAGCCGCCCGCGCTGTCGCCCTCGACGATGAATATTTCAGAAAGCGCCGGGTCCCGTTCCTGGCAGTCGGCCAGTTTTCCGGGCAGGGAGGCGATATCGAGCGCACCTTTTCGGCGGGTCAGTTCGCGGGCCTTGCGCGCGGCTTCGCGGGCTGTGGCGGCGTCGATGATTTTCCCGATGATATTTTTTGCTTCCGCCGGATGCTCGCCGAACCACTCGGCCAGTTTTTCATTAACGAGGCCCTCAACTGCCGGGCGTACCTCAGACGACACCAGTTTGTCTTTGGTTTGGCTGGAAAATTTGGGGTCCGGCACTTTGATTGACAAGACAGCGGTCAGCCCTTCGCGGCTGTCATCACCAGCCAGTGAAACCTTGGCTTTTTTGGCCAGGCCGGACTCGTTGACATAGGTGTTGATTGAGCGCGTCAGCGATGCTCTGAAAGCTGCCAAATGGGTGCCGCCGTCGCGCTGGGGAATGTTGTTGGTAAAACAATGAACATTCTCGTGGTAGCTGTCGTTCCACTGCAAGGAAAGCTCGGTTGTGATGCCATCTTTTTCGCCGGTAATGGTGATAGGGTCACCGATCAGGCTGGTTTTGTTGCGGTCCAGGTATTTTACAAAGGCTGTAATGCCGCCCTCATAATATAGGTCCATGTCCTGCACGTCGGCATGGCGTTTGTCTTTGAGCAGGATATGAACGCCGGAATTCAAAAATGCCAGCTCCCGGTAGCGATGGATCAGCTTTTCGAAATCAAATTCGATAAACTTAAAGGTGCTGAGTGCAGGCATAAAGGTAACTTCGGTGCCTTTTTTGCCGTTTGCGTCACCGGTTACCACCAAGTCATCAATCGGTTCGCCGTGCTCGAAGCGCATATAATGCTCTTTGCCGTCGCGCCAAATGCGCAGCTCCAGCCAATCGGACAGCGCGTTAACTACCGATACACCAACGCCGTGCAGGCCTCCAGAAACCTTGTAGCTATTTTGGTCAAACTTACCGCCGGCGTGCAGTTGGGTCATGATAACCTGTGCAGCCGACACGCCTTCTTCCTCGTGGATGTCAACGGGAATACCGCGACCGTTATCGGTTACCGAACAACTGCCGTCAGGGTTCAGCGTCATTGTCACCAGATCGCAGTGGCCCGCCAGCGCTTCGTCGATGGCATTGTCCGACACCTCAAACACCATATGGTGCAGACCCGAGCCGTCTTCGGTGTCACCAATATACATGCCAGGGCGCTTGCGCACAGCGTCAAGCCCTTTCAAGACCTTGATCGAATCGGCGCTATAGTCGTTTTCTTCTACCGCTTCAGGTGTGTCGGTCATGGTGATTTGCTTCCTCGTTGATCCAAACTTACACGGCGCACGGCTGGATCACGCCGTCGGCCACTTGAAAAAATTCTGCTTTGCCCATCAGGTCACTGAAAAGGCTTCGATCGGTACCGGTCATCCAGCACTGGGTGCCTAATGATGCCAGATCATCGAACAAGGCGCGCCGTCGGTCCCGGTCAAGGTGGGCTGCCACTTCGTCCAGCAACAATAGAGGCGCTTGCCCCTTTAGGGCTATTTGCAGCCGCGCACCTGCCAGAACCAGGCCAATCAACAGTGCTTTTTGTTCACCTGTTGAACATAGGTCTGCAGGCATTGCTTTGGGTGCGTGAGTGACAATAAAATCGGTTTTATGAACGCCGGTTGACGTGCGCCCGGACCGGGCGTCTTGCGCACGCTCACTCGCCAGTCTGTCGCGGTATGTGGTCTCTACTTCTACCGGCGGTGTGCCGTCAGCCAAAAGCCCTTCAAGCCAGCCGTCCAACGCAAGTGTCGCTTTGGGAAACGGTCCCTCCGCTGTTGCTTCAATTTGCCCAGCCAATTGACCAGCAAACTCAAGCCGTGCGACCGCCACGGCAACGCCGTGTTCTGCCATGCGTGCTTCAAGGGCAGACAACCATGTACTATCGGCGGCAGTACCCTGTTCAGACAACAACCGGTTTCGGTCCCGCATGGTGCGTTCAAAAGCGCTGATCTGACGGCTGTGGTCCGGGTATAACCCCAGTGTCATGCGATCCAGGAACCTGCGCCGTGATGACGGCCCTTCGACAAACAAGCGGTCCATTTGCGGTGTTAGCCAACTGATCGACCATCTTTCGCCCAACGCGCTGGTGTTGTTTGCGGTTTCGCCGTCTATTTTGACGATGCGGCGATGCATGGTTTTTTCGGTTGGTTCAAATTCGCCCGATGTGGATGCAAGGTTAGGGTCCTGACCGGTGCCCACTTTTATTATTTCACTGTTGCCGTCCGCCTGAAGCTTCAGATGCATTGCCACTGACCAGTTACCGCCGTCCTTGCGGCCTACATCCTTAAGAGTTGCGCCGCGCAGCCCGCGTCCGGGGGCCGCATAACTGACAGCCTCAAGAACATTGGTTTTGCCCGCGCCGTTGTCACCTGTCAGCACCACAAAAGGATGATCGCAGGTAAGCTCAAGCGTGCCGTATGGATATGATCTAAAATCTGTCATGATCAATTTAGCAATAAATACACTTTCAGGCGTGGGGCCACCGTCGGTTGCCGTCGGAAGGTCATCGGATACATATTGGGTGCTTTTCATCGGCACTCGATTTCGCAATTATATTGATCCGGCACTGTGCCGGATCCAAAGCTCAAACTGCACCGCCAACATTCATGGCCAATTATGCCGCGAAGATTAATAATAGTGATTTAAACCCGCATCGGCATCAGAACGTATAGTGCCCCTTCGTCCATCAGGTCTCTGAGCACGGTCGGTGCAGAAGGGTCAGCCAGATGAACTTGCACCATATCGCCTTCGATTTGCGCCAGAATATCCATCAAATAGCGGCTGTTGAATCCAATTTCCAAATCATCCGAGCCATAAGCCGCGGCAAGTTCTTCGCGCGCAGTACCGCTGTCCGGGCTGTTTACCGAAAGTTTCAGCGTGTCCGCAGACAGCGACAATTTTACCGAGCGGGTTTTGTCTGAGCTGATGGTGGAAACGCGGTCAACGGCCTGTGAGAACAAACGACAGTCCATTTCCAGCAGCTTGTCGTTGCCCACAGGGATCACCCGGCTATAATCGGGGAAAGTACCATCGATAAGCTTGGAGGTGATCACAGTGCTGTCAAAGCTGAACCGCACTTTGGTGTCAGACAGGGCAACCACTACGTCGCCTTCATAATCTTCGATCAGCTTGCGTACCTCGGCTACAGTTTTGCGGGGCACGATAACACCGGGCATGCCAGCAGCGCCCTCAGGCACGCCTTGCTCTACCTGGGCCAGCCTATGACCATCGGTCGCGACAGCACGCAGTGTTGAACCGCTTTCGCCGTTTGCAACATGCAAATAGATGCCGTTGAGGTAATAGCGCGTTTCCTCAGTAGAAATGGCAAACTTGGCTTTATCGATCAGACGTTTCAATTCTTCACCGGCAACAGCAAATCTGTGGGGCAAGTCGCTTTCGCTCATGGTCGGGAAATCTTCTTTGTCCAAACACGCCAGGGTAAAGCGTGATCGTCCGGCCTTGACCAGCAGCCTGTCGCCGTCTTCCAGCGTCAGTTCAACTTCTGCGCCGTCAGGTAACTTGCGGGCTATATCGAACAGCGTGTGTGCTGGCACGGTGGTGGCACCTGGCTGGCTAACTGCGGCGGTCGTACGCTCGATAATCGATATGTCCAAATCGGTGGCTGTCATTGCCACGTCGCCACCGTCGGCCTCTATCAATACGTTGGACAGGATAGGAATGGTGTTCCGGCGCTCAACAACTGATTGAACATGCCCCAGGATTTTCAGAAGTGAATTCCGTTCTATCGTGAATTTCATGAATTAAATCTTCTTGTTTAATTTTGCTAAAACCGTTGAGGCTCATGCAGGTTTTCAAAACCGCGTGATGCCTTACAGTTCATCCCAATCTCTCCCCCCGGAGACATGCCGAACACGACCAAATACGAACCTGCCGACACCCCCCGAAAAGGCCTCAGGAAACAATAGCGTTTTTCCGCTCAAATCCAAACTAAAAAGCGTGTTTTTGGTGTATTTTTCTGGTCGTTGAATCGTAGAATTTCTGCCGATTCGCGGCGAAAGGCCTTAGGGGTTGAAATCACGACTGTTTTTGTCGCCTGAAATGGCGAAATTATCCTGCCAGCATCCGGGTCAATCGAGTGATGTCCTCATCCAGTTGGCTGTCCGACTTGCACAGGTCCTCGATCTTCCTGACCGCATGCATAACGGTGGTGTGGTCCCGTCCGCCGAACCGACGACCGATCTCGGGCAAGCTTCTGCTTGTCAGCTGTTTTGACAGATGCATCGCCACTTGACGCGGGCGGGCAATAACCCTTGCCCGGCGCTGCGACAGCATTTCAGCGAGCCGCAAATTATAATAGTCAGCAACTGTGCGCTGTATTTCATCGATCGTAACCTTGCGGTCATTGGCCCGTATGAGGTCTTGCAACACGTCTCTGGTCATTTCCATGGTGATGGGACGGCCAACCAGGGTCGCGTATGCCAGCACCCTGTTTAGAGCGCCCTCCAGCTCGCGCACATTCGATATGATCCGCTTGGCAAGAAACTCCAGCACTTCGGTTGGTATATCCACATCGCCTACATTTTCGGCCTTGGACTGCAGGATGCCAAGGCGAAGTTCATAATCAGTGGGGTGAATGTCAGCCACCAGGCCCCAACCCAGTCGTGATATTATGCGGTCTTCGATACCCTCAAGGTCGGTCGGTGACCGGTCAGCGGTAATAACAACCTGACAGCGCTTGTCGATTAACGCATTGAACGTGTGAAAAAATTCTTCCTGAGTGCTGTCTTTGTTGGCAATGAACTGAACGTCATCCACCATCAGCAGGTCCGCAGTGCGAAACTTCTGCTTGAAGGCGTGGGTGTCTTTGTAGCGGATGGCGGCGATAAACTCGAACATGAATTTTTCGGCCGAAACATAGGCCACTCGCTTGTGCGGTGCCCGGCGCTGTACCTCCCATGCAATGGCGTGCATCAGGTGGGTTTTGCCGAGACCAACCCCGCCGTGAAGAAATAGCGGGTTGAATGATACATCGTCGCTGTCGGCAATGCGCTTGGCGGCGGCGTAAGCCAGTTCGTTGGATTTACCAACAACAAACGAATCAAAGGTATATTTTGGATCAAGTGCCGACGTGTCGGTAAAGCCACCCGCCGCTGCGGCGGCAGTGTCGGCTCCTGTGCTGGATACCCTGGCAATTGGTTGGCTTGGGGTCGCAGGCACCGCGCCTTTGGCGGCCAGACGAATGCTCAGGCTTTTAACGCGAGCGTCTTCGGCATGGAAAAAATCCATCAGCCGCGGGCCATAATTTCTTTGAATCCAGTCCCGGACAAATTTTGTCGGTGCCGTTAGTTCGACTGTACCGCCGTCAAGGCCGTTATAGCCCAATTGATCCAGCCAGGTTGTGTAGGCCTGTTGCCCGAATTCTTTTTTGAATTTGCTGCAAACGCGTGCCCATGATGCGCCGTTATCGTTATCCATGACCGTTATTGGTCCCCCGCGTGTTCCCATTGCCCCAGTTTCCCCTAGTCATACTCATTCCCTTGTTCGGCGCCGGTTATTGTAGGGCTCTCTAGGAACCACTGTCCTGCGTCCGTGGCACTCCCTTCACCCCTGAAAGCTGTGCCAGTATCGTTTGTTTACCTGCTCAACCGCGCGGCAAAATGCATCTGTCTGCGCAAAAGTTGCACCTATCTGCGTTAAGCTATGGCCAAATTCAGTGGCGACATCTCCGATGCCTGGAAAATATCCTAGAAAGCACCCAAAATACCCTGCAGACAGTTTCCAAAAATGGAAGGTTGGTTGCCCGCGAGACCCACCGAGGTCGGACAGTCAATCTACATAGAGGACCAGCCGCCAGCAACTGAATCTATCGCTTGACATAAACTTCTGAAATCGCCCTATGGCGTGACTCAGTGTGGGACACAATATGTGGATTTCGCGTATCAAGGCACAAGATATGTGCACTTTTTGTTCCCATGGAGGATGCAACGAAAAAAGCCACTTTCCGGTGAAGTGGCTTTGAAACGCAATTTTCGCCGAAATTTCCGGCGCGAATCGAAAGAATTGTTAGGCGATAGATTTAACAGCTTTAGAAAGGCGAGAAACTTTCCGCGAAGCTGTTTTCTTGTGAAGAACGCCTTTAGATACACCGCGCATAATTTCCGGCTCTGCAGACTTCAGCGCCGTAGAGGCGGCGGTCTGGTCGCCCGCGGTAACTGCTTCTTCAACCTTGCGGATGTGTGTGCGAATACGGCTCACGCGAGATTTATTAATCTCCGCGCGGCTATCGTTGCGACGAATGCGTTTTTTGGCCTGTTTAGAGTTTGCCATTTTTCTACCTTTATCTGGTCCTGCCGGTTGTCAGGTGCAATAGGCACTGACCCAGCTTGGCCATTTTTCAACTTCTTACAGGCCTCAGCCGTATGCCGAAGCCATTAATCAATTCGAGGACGGCTCTATATACCCGCGAAACCGCCGCGTCAATAGCCAACGACGCATTTTCGCAGGGCTTGGCGCAGACTTAGCGATTTTTAAATTGGGGTTGGCGTTTCTCAATGAAAGCATTCATGCCCTCTTTTTGGTCTTCCGTAGCGAAAAGTGAATGAAACAGCCTTCTTTCAAACAGTAAGCCCTGCTGCAACGTTGTTTCCAGCGCACCATTGGTTGCTTCTTTTGCCAGAGCCACGGATGGGCCAGATAGCTCGGCGATTGAGATCGCGACTTCCATTACGGTTTCCACCAAGTCTTCAGCTGGGGCGATTCGGCTTACCAAACCGGCACGTTCGGCTTCAGTCGCATCCATCATGCGTCCGGTCAGCATCATGTCCATTGCTTTGGATTTGCCAACCAGCCTGGTCAACCGCTGTGATCCACCAATACCAGGGATAACGCCGAGTTTGATCTCGGGCTGGCCAAATTTTGCGTTTTCGCCTGCAATGATGAAATCGCAGGCCATGGCAATCTCGCATCCGCCGCCAAGGGCATAACCAGCAACAGCAGCGATCACCGGTTTGCGCACAGACGCAAAAACCTGATTGATCCGGCCAAACAGGTCGTCAGACAGGACATCGGCGAAGGTCTTGCTGGACATTTCTTTAATGTCGGCACCGGCAGCAAAAGCTTTTTCACTGCCTGTCACAACAATTGCGCCAATCTCGCTGTCGCTGCCCAGCGCCAGTAGCGCATCGCCTAATTCCTCGAGCAATTGACTATTTAAGGCATTAAGAGCCTCGGGGCGATTAAGTGTAATCAACCCTACGCCTTCCTGTTTATCAAGGAGGATGGTTTCAAAAGTCATGAACAAGCCTTGTTGTTGCCTAGCAAGACCCCGAGTCCTAATAGTGTCCGCCCCATTTGAAAAGCAAATAATCAGGCTTGGGTCGATAGGCCCAACATATGGTTATTGGCGCGGTTCCAGCCGCAAGATAAAGGTGCCGGTTGCATCATTTCCACTGGGGGCGGTTAATTGAATCAGGCTTTTTTCGCGGATGCAGCGCAGATGAGCATCGGTTTTGGTGCAGGCCCAGCCCAAGCCTACAAGCGCCTCATCATATAATGTGAAAACAGTGGAGGCCGGCTCAGAAAACTGCAAGCCTACCTCGGCAACCGTGCCGCTTGCGGTATCAAAAATAACCGGCACACCAACAACAGTTGAAACAATAGCAAGATAGGGAACATCGGGGAAACCCTCGATGAAGCGATCATCTGCGAACGCACCAGGAAGGGTCCATAGCCAGACCATACTTGCCGCGATGTACTGGCGGAGACTTTTTGCAGGTAAGTTCATGTCATGCGATCCAAAATCTTTGTGCCGATAGATTTATGAAAACCAATAGCCTTATGTTTGGCAAGTTGGGCAATAAAATGTCGACCGGTTTGATTGTACAATACGCCGGATTGTAGCGCGGCACCCGTCTGCGCCGCAAGGCTCGCCTTCACGACCGTATGCATTAAACCGATGCTGGAAATACCCCAGCTCACCGGAGACCTGCGCATAATCCTTCAAGGTTGACCCGCCGGCGGCGATGGCTTCTTCCAGAATAGTTCGGATGATCGGCACCAGAGCCTCAACTTCAACCGCAGTAAGAGTGTTGGCCAGCCGTGTGGGTGCAATGCCAGCCCGCCACAGCGCTTCGCACACATATATATTGCCCAGCCCAGCAACCAGTTTTTGGTCTAAAAGGCTGTTTTTTATCGGTGACTTTCGCTTTTTCAGTCCGGCAGCCAAATGGCCGCTGTTGAACCCGTTGCCCAGCGGTTCCGGTCCGATATCCCTAATTAGGGCATGCTGGTCAATTCCTGAAACAGTTGAAAACACCAACAAGCCAAACCGGCGTGCATCATTGAAGACCACCAGGTCGCCTTTTTCGGTCAACAGGCTAATATGGTCATGCCTGGTGCGCGGTGGGTGCTCGGCTTCCGCCCCGTATATATTAATGCGTCCGGACATGCCCAAATGCAGGATCGCCACCAGCCCGTCTTCGCATTCAATCAGGATATATTTTGAGCGCCGGGTCAACCGCGTGATCAGATTGCCCGATAGCCGCTCGCCGAAATCTTTCGGAATTTCCACACGCAGTTTGGGTGCGTAGGCCCTTGCTTCAGCGATGCGAGTGTTTTCCAAGACCGGGGCGAGGCCGCGCATAACTGTTTCAACTTCGGGCAATTCGGGCATATTGTCGCGCTTTCTCTTTTCGTTTCAATGATACTGGCTTCCGCGAGCCCTGTCGGTTATGGTCCGCGCAAATGGACCAAATTCAATCGATAAGCTGACGACGGTAAAGTGACAAGATGTAATGCCAGTATCACCTGACAAAAATCCAGCAACTGATCCAGCGCGCGCGCCAGCGGCAGATAATGATGTTGGCGCGCAGGCGACCACTCATTTCGGTTTCAAAACCGTTGATGAGGCCGAAAAGGCTGGTCTGGTCAAAGGTGTGTTCAACTCGGTTGCTGACCAGTATGACATTATGAATGATGTCATGAGTGCCGGCGTGCACCGCATTTGGAAAAATTCCCTGATTGATAGCATCAACCCGCGACCCGGTATGCACCTGCTGGATGTGGCGGGTGGTACCGGTGATATTGCCTTCCGGTTTATGGCGGCAGCACCGGGCAGCACCGTTACCGTGTGCGACATCAACGCAGAAATGCTGCGTGTTGGTGCCGAGCGAGCCGCTAAGAAAGGTTATGCGGATCGGTCCGAATTTGTTTGCGGTGACGCCATGAAGTTGCCTTTTGGTGATCGCTCGATGGATGCCTATACCATTGCCTTTGGTATTCGCAATGTAACCCGCATCGAAGAAGCGTTGGCGGAAGCCTACCGTGTGCTCAAGCCCGGCGGGCGGTTTCACTGTCTGGAGTTTAGTCCGGCGGTGGTGTCGGTGCTGCAGGGCGCGTATGATGCCTATAGTTTCAAATTCATTCCAGCCATGGGCCAAATGGTGGCACAGGACCGCGACAGTTATCAGTATCTGGTCGAATCGATCCGCCGGTTCCCGACGCCTGAAAAATTTGACCAGATGATCAGTAGCGTGGGCTTTAGCAGAACCAATTGGCGCTCCATGTCGGCGGGGGTTGTCGCTATTCATAGCGGCACCAAGGTATAGAGGCGCGCCGCGTGCAGGTTTTCAGTTATTTATTTCAATTGTACCGGATCGCCCTTGGCCTGCGACGGTTTGGTGCCATCCGCGCACTAAGCCGAATTGAGCTTGTTCCTGCGTGGGGACCTCGGTTGCTGCGCGGGCTGACATTTTATGTGCCGCGCCGGAGGGGCCTGCCCGACAATGACGGCGAGCGATTAGCGATGGCGCTTGCTGGCATGGGCCCGGCTTATATAAAACTTGGCCAAACACTCGCCACCCGGCCCGACCTGGTGGGCCGCCCCATCGCCGAGGGCCTGACTACGCTGCAGGACCGATTGCCAGCCTTTGCCTTCGCGAAAGCCAAGGCAACAGTTGAGGAACAATTGGGCCATACGCTTGGTGACTTGTTCCGCTATTTCGAAGAAGACGCTGTTGCCGCCGCGTCCATCGCACAGGTGCATAAGGCTGAGTTGAAAGATGGCCGCAAGGTTGCGGTTAAAATTTTGCGGCCTGATATTGAAAAGCGCTTCACCCGTGATTTGGCGCTCTTTGACTGGTTGGCGGCGCTCGGGGAGCGCAACAGTACAGAGGCCAGACGCCTGCGTTTGCTGCAAGTGTGCGACAAAATCCGCGAGACAGTGCTCCGGGAAATGGACTTGCGGCTGGAAGCTGCTGCTGCCGCCGAGCTGTCTGACAATATGTCCGGCGAACCGGGTTACCGGATACCAACCGTTGAGTGGGAGTTGACCGCGCGCCGGGTGATGACCCTTGAATGGGTTGACGGCATTCGGGTGTCGGATGCCGCTGCGCTGGAAAAAGCCGGGCATGATACGGCGGCCCTGGGCACAACTATCGTGCAGGTTTTCCTCAGGCAGGCGCTGCGTGACGGGTTTTTCCATGCCGATCTGCATCAGGGTAACTTGATTATTGAGCCGTCCGGCACCATAGCTGCGGTTGATTTTGGTATCATGGGCCGCCTGACCAAGCTTGAGCGGCGCTTTTTGGCTGAAATACTCTACGGCTTCATTCGCCGCGATTATGACCGAGTTGCCGAAGTACATTTTGATGCCGGTTTTGTGCCCCACGGCGAAAACCTGGAAGAGTTTTCTCAGGCTATGCGCGCCATAGCCGACCCAATTATGGACTTGCCGGTCGAAGAAATATCGGCGGGAAAGCTGCTCGCACAACTGTTTGCCACCACCGAACGCTTCAAAATGCAAACCCAGCCGCAACTGTTGTTGCTGCAGCGCACTATGGTTATGGCCGAAGGCATGGCGCTTCATCTGCATCCGCAGTCGAACATGTGGCAAATCTCCGAGCCGGTGATCGAACAATGGGTGCGCTCCAACCTGTCGCCGGAAATACAGTTGGCCGATGCCATCAATCAGTTGCCGCGGTTGATTGAACGTTTGCCGTCGCGCCTTGAGCGCTGGCTCGCGGACGAGCAAAACCCCGCACCGCCTTCGCCGTCTGGGCCAGCCGAGTCTTCGCCCGCGCCAAAAAATGGCAGTATCTGGCCTTTTGCCTTTGGCCTGATAGTCGGCGCACTCCTGCTGAAAATCCTTACCTATTAGCGCTGTTTCAGGCGACGATTTGCTATAAATCTCCTTTTACGCCACACTTCTTGTGGGAGTTTTGGGTATCTTTATTAACTTTAGGGGAGAATTGTGATGGAAAAACTAGATCCATATGCCGTGCTTTTGGGACGCTTGTTGCTATCTGTTATGTTCATTGTGGCGGGCATTAATAAAATTATGGGCGGCGGTGAAGGCACTATTCAATATATGGAAGCTGCAGGCGTACCCGGGTTTTTGTTCTGGCCTGCGGCCTTGTTTGAAGTTATCGCCGGGCTGATGGTTTTGGCCGGGTACCAAACCCGCATCGTTGCTTATTTGCTGGCTGGCTTTTGCCTCGTGACGGCATTTGTCTTTCACGCAGACGAAGGCGTGATGATGATGAAAAACATCACTATCGCAGGCGGTTTTCTTATTCTGGCCCGCTTTGGTGCTGGCGAATTTAGCATGGACGGTAAAGCGTCTGCTGCAACTGAAGACTGAAGCAATTACAGACTTCACCCTCTCACCATTATCAAATCGGTGAGAGGATGTTTGCGCCGCGCCTCAAAGCCCCCTATATGTTCTGCAACAGGCCAAATATGCTTTTAACAGGACAATGAGGCTTTTCGACTATGCTGGACGGCAAACGGATACTTCTTATTATTGGCGGCGGGGTCGCGGCATACAAATCGCTTGATTTGGCTCGGCGCTTGATGGAGCGCGGTGCAAGTGTGCGCGGCGTGCTCACGCCGGGCGGTCAACAATTTATCACCCCCCTCAGTGTTGCCAGCCTGACCGGCGACGAATGCTACACTGACCTGTTTTCCCTCAAGGACGAAGCCGAGATGGGCCATATTCGCCTGAGCCGCGAGGCCGACCTTGTTATGATCGCGCCTGCAACCGCTGACCTGATGGCAAAAATGGCGAACGGCTTGGCCAACGACCTGGCCAGTACTATTTTGCTCGCGACTGATAAGCAAGTGATGGTCGCTCCGGCGATGAACGCGGAGATGTGGGCGCACAAGGCCACGCAGCGTAACCTGGAAACACTCAAGCGCGACGGTGTGCTGATGGTTGGCCCCGGTGCAGGCATGCTGGCTTGCGGTGAAGTTGGCCCAGGCCGCCTCGCTGAAGTGCCGGACATGGTTGCGGCAGTTGAAGACTTTTTCGCGGGCGGCGTGCGGCCTCTGTCGGGTAAGAAAATAATTGTTACCGCTGGCCCCACTCATGAACCCATCGACCCTGTTCGTTATATCGCCAACCGCTCGTCGGGCAAGCAGGGCTTTGCGCTGGCCGGTGCGCTGGCTGACCTTGGTGCCAGTGTCACATTGGTGGCAGGCCCCGTGTCGCAGGATACCCCTGTTGGGGTGAACCGCGTTGACGTGCAAACAGCGCTGGAGATGGACGCAGCTGTTACCAAAGCGTTGCCAGTTGACGCTGCCGTTTGTGTTGCGGCTGTTGCCGACTGGCGCATGCAGGCGGGCACCAAGGGTGAGAAGCTCAAGAAATCACAAGACGGCATCCCGGCGCTGGACCTGTGCGAAAACCCGGACATCCTGAAGGGTCTTTCATCGATGGACGAAGGGCGGCCTGCGCTGGTGGTTGGGTTTGCCGCTGAAACCGAAAAAGTGGTTGAGTATGCCAAGGCCAAGCGAGAACGCAAAGGCTGCGACATCATCGTTGCCAACGATGTTTCTGACGCATCCGGCGTGATGGGAGGGGCTGACAATCAAGTGCACGTGATAACCGACAGTCGCGTTGACAGCTGGCCCACCATGAGCAAGCAGGATGTCGCTGCCAGGCTGGCGCAAACCAT
>JAJFIT010000056.1 GCA_021774775.1 Alphaproteobacteria bacterium
GGCACAAGCTTCTGCATCGAATAATTGAAATGCTGCATGGTGTCATGGCGGTATTTGGATTCGAAGAAACGTTCTTCTTCGTCTTGGCTGTTAACAACAGACGAAACCATTGGCACTGCGATGCTGATGATGGCAGCCAAAGCAACTTTTCTGGTGGCAAACTTTCGTGTCATTCGACTCTCCCTATATATTTCTCGCTTCACAAATGATGGTAGCGAGGTTGCCGTGGAGAGCAAGGTAGAAGCGGTAAATATATGTGGAAGTTGTTGAAACCTGAGCAAAACCCGCAAAAATGCAGATTTCGTACAGCTTCTTTTCAGTTTGGTTGCGTTTTTTTAGGACCCAACGGCGCCTTACAGGATCGGCGGGCGTGTATTGGGCCTGCGGTCACGGCGCGGTGGTTGTGCCTGATAAGCTTCCGCGCAGTGGCGCGCGCAGTAAGGCATGCCGGGTTCGGATGCTTTGCCGCAGAAATGAAAGTCCGAGTCGCCGGGGTGACCAAGTGGCCATTTGCACATGCGGTCTGTCAGGTCCAGAAGCGACACCAGCTTTTTGTCGCTTTTCTTCGCTGCAGGCTTGGGCGCGGCTTTTTTCTTTTCTGTATCGGTTTTAACCGGTGACGGCCGGGACTTGAGACCCAGCCTGTGTGCCTTGCCTATCACCGCATTGCGTGTAACGCCTTCGGCCAATTCCTTGGCGATCTGGCTGGCGCTCAAACCGTCGTCCCAGAGTTTCTTGAGCTTTTCAATGCGGTCTTCCGTCCAGGCCATGAAGGTGTCCTTTGATTATGCGTTGCCGTTGGGCACTTATATATTTTTATGAGTCGACTTGCGAGTCGGGATTCGTTTTGTTTATATCGCTTTGCGCCCCCCCTTGCCAAGACCTCATGTATCACCATATGAAGGAACCTTAACTTTCTCCCCTCAGAGCCGGAGCGTGCACCGTGACAGACACCAACAGCAAATCCTATCCGGAGCTCGGCGCGCGCACTATCGGGTTGGTTAATTGGGTTGGCCTGCAAACGCTGTATTTGAAGGAAACCAAGCGTTTCATGAAGGTGTGGACGCAGACGCTGATCGCACCGGCGGTTACCACCATCCTGTTTATGGTGATTTTTTCGCTGGCGCTGGGTGGCCGCGGCCGGATGGTGGCTGACATGCCCTACGCTCAGTTTTTGGCACCCGGGTTGATCGTTATGGCAATTTTGCAAAATGCTTTTGCCAATACGTCTTCATCGATTCTTATCTCAAAGGTGCAAGGCAACATCGTCGACACGCTGATGCCGCCCTTGTCAGCGCTTGAACTGACCATTGGGTTTGTGCTTGGCGGGATAACCCGCGGTATGGTCGTCGGCCTGTCGGTTGGTATGGCCTTTACCCTGATGCCCGGCGTTGGCATGAGTGTGTCCCACGTGTGGGCTGTGCTTTATTTTGCGTTCGCTGCAAGCGCGATGCTGTCGTTGATTGGTGTATTGACCGGCGTTTGGGCCGAGAAGTTTGACCACTCGGCGGCGATTACCAATTTTGTTATCGCTCCTCTTAGCCTTTTGTCCGGCACTTTCTACTCGATTGAGCGGTTAAGTGAAGGCTGGCAGATTTTCTCCAGTATCAATCCGTTTTTCTACCTGATCGATGGCTTTCGTTACGGGTTTATCGACCGGGCTGACAGCAACCTATTGGCGGGCGTTTTATTCACGCTCGCTATTAATGTCATTCTGACTGCAGCGGTTTATCTGGTGTTTAAAAAGGGTTACCGCTTGAAGGCATAGGCAGCGGCCAGTCTCGGCGCAAAGCTCGCTCTCGGTGGAAGCCGATCTTGATGCTGTAACGTAAATCAAATGCTGCTTCAGGCCGCAGAAAATATAGCTTCGCTAGCATTGACAAGCGATAGAGCCACAGGCATCTTGACCGCCTGACAAGCCGGTACGTACCAACGTGCCGGCTCTCACGTTTAACAGACGCTTTTTTTAACAGACATACCTGTGTGGCGACTAGCCCGGGACCTTTTTAAGGGAGAAGGACCTTGATTACACCATTGATGCCAACTTATGCCCGCAACCCAATCGCGTTTGAACGCGGTGACGGCATGTATTTGTATGACACCGACGGTAAGAAATATCTGGATTTTTATTCCGGTATCGGCGTTATGAGCCTTGGGCATAGCCACCCGAGCCTGGTAAAAGCCCTGCAGGAGCAAGGCGGCAAACTATGGCATACGGCCAATGGCTTCACTATTCCTCAGGGCGAGCGGCTGGCAAAACGGCTAACCGATGCCTGCGTGGCCGACACGGTGTTTTTCGGAAATTCCGGCGCTGAGGCGATTGAGTGTGCGATCAAAATGGTGCGCAAGTACCACCACGATAAAGGCCAGAAAGGCCGTTACCGCATTGTGACCATGGCATCAGCTTTCCATGGTCGCACGCTGGCGGGTATAGCTGCTGCCGGCCAGGAAAAGCTAACCAAAGGGTTTGAGCCGCTGCCGGAAGGTTTCGACGTGGTGCCATTTGGTGACCTTGAGGCGGTTAAGGCTGCCATCGGCCCCAACACTGGCGGTATTATGGTCGAACCTGTGCAGGGCGAGGGCGGCATTCGGCCGATCCCGGCGGAAACCATGCAGGCGCTGCGTGCGATCTGTGACGAGAACGGCTTGTTGCTGGTCGTTGACGAAATTCAATGCGGTATGGGCCGCACCGGTAAATTGTTTGCCTATGAATGGTCGGGCATAGAGCCGGACATTATTACTGCCGCCAAGGGCATTGGCGGCGGCTTTCCGCTGGGTGCCTGTCTTGCCACTGAAGACGCAGCGTCGGGCATGATAGTTGGCACCCACGGTTCCACCTACGGCGGTAATCCGCTGGCAATGGCGGTGGGCAATGCCGTGCTGGATGAAATGCTGAAACCGGGTTTCTTTGACCATGTCATTGAAATGGGTGACATGCTGCATGGCCGCCTTGCCGCTCTTCAGCAGCGTCATAGTGATCTGATCAGCGAAGTGCGCGGCAAAGGCCTGATGGCTGGCATTCGGGTGCCTGATATTCCGACCCGCGATATTGTTATTGACCTGATTGGCCGGGGCATGATTCCGGCAGTTGCTGGTGATATGGTTGTGCGCATGTTACCGCCGCTTATTCTGGACGAAAGTCACATCGAAGAAGCGATGAACCATTTGGATGCCTCGCTGACCTCTTTGCGCGATAAAAAATAGCGCTCTTTATTATTGGAAAGAAGCCATGAGTGCCACAGCACCAAACAGTCATTTTCTTGACCTGAAAGACCTGCCACCCGACGTGCTGCGGCATATTCTGGACACGGCGAAGGCATGGAAAGCGGTGCGCGCGGGCATGCCCAGGGGTGCGGTCGATGAAGATGCACCGCTTGCGGGTCACACGCTGGCGATGATTTTTGAAAAGTCGTCCACCCGCACGCGCATCAGTTTCGAAATGGCGATGCGGCAGCTGGGTGGCAGCAGTGTGGTTTTGCAAGGCGCTGCCATGCAGCTTGGCCGCGGCGAAAGCGTTGCCGACACAGCGCGGGTTATCAGCCGCTACGTGGACGCAGTGATGGTGCGGGCCGAGACCCACGCAACGGTGGTTGAACTGGCTGACGCCGGGACCGTGCCGGTTATCAATGCGCTGACCGACAGGTCGCATCCGTGCCAGCTGATGGCCGATATGCTGACGCTGGAAGAACATTTTGGTTCCATGGAGAGGCGCAGGGTTGCCTGGATTGGCGATGGCAATAACGTGGCGACATCCCTGATCGAGGCGGCAGCGCGTTTCGGTTTCTCGCTGGTGCTCGCATGCCCTGAAGATTATAGACCGTCAGGAGATGCGACTGCGTGGGCCGAGGCCGAGGGCGGTGACATTACCTTGACCCAGGACCCACTTGATGCGGCCAGCGGTGCCGACGCTGTTATTACCGACACCTGGGTTTCCATGGGTGACGCCGACGCCGACGCGCGCGCGCAGGCGCTTGGCCCGTTTCAGGTGACGCCGGATATCATGAATAAGGCATCGGCTGACGCTATGTTTCTTCACTGTTTGCCCGCGCACCGCGGTGAGGAAGTAGCAGCTGAAGTGATCGACGGACCGCAGTCTGCGGTGTGGGACGAGGCGGAAAACCGGTTGCACGCTCAAAAAGCAATTTTGGCCTGGTGCCTAGGTAAAATATAATCGGGCAAGATATGGAAAAAGAGCGACAGCGCGACATGACTGAGACAGACCACACAACACCGATAGTAGTCAGTGATCCCGATGGTAGCCGCGACAATGAAGTGCGGCCTTTTCAGATTGAGGGCATGAATGTACGCGGTCGCGCAATAAGGCTGGGGACCGTGGTTGATCAGATTTTGCGGGCGCATGATTACCCCGACCCTGTCGCGCGCATTCTCGGCGAGCTGTTGACGCTGACCGGCATGCTGGGGTCGATCATGAAATTCAACGGCATTGTGACGGTGCAGACCAAGTCAAGCGGCGCGGTGCCGATGATGGTTGCAGACTATGAACGCCGCGACGACGGCGTGGGCCGTCTACGGGGCTATGCCGACATCGATGCTGCCAAACTGTCCACCTACGGCAAAAACCCCAGTTTTAAAGGCTTGATTGGCTCAAAGTCTGGCTATTTGGCGTTGACCATCGACCAGGGTAGCGACATGGAGCGCTATCAGGGCATTGTGGACCTGACCGGCGACAGTGTCGCGGATGTGGCGCGAAATTACTTCATGAATTCCGAGCAAACGCCAACCGAGCTTCGGTTAACTTGTGCCAAAAACGAGGTAACCGGCCACTGGCGGGCGGGCGGTATTATGGTGCAACATCTGGCGCGGGGCGAAGAAGGCCAGGAACGATTACTTGACGCCCAGACCCAGGAACATTGGGACCGCGCCAGCGTGCTTATGCACAGCGTTAAAATAGACGAACTTTTGGACCCACAGCTGGATTTGGATAGCCTGTTGTACCGGCTGTATAACGAAGACGGCGTGCGGGTGTTTGATCCGGCGCGATTGGTTCATGCTTGCCGCTGTTCGCGCGAGCGTTTGCAAAATGTTCTTGGGCAGTTTGAGAAAGCCGAGCTTGAGGATATGGTCAAGGACGGCATCATTGACGTGAATTGTCAGTTCTGTAACCAGACCTACGAGTTTGTCCTCGCTGATGTGGCCGAAAACCCCAGTTAACGGTGTTGTTTCCTACAGTTCAATAAAAAGCTCCGGGCATCCGGATCCTTGATCCCGACACCCGGAGCTTTTTTGGTTCAGCCTGCGATTACCGGCTTTTTGTGTCGGTCTCACCGGCGGCAAGGATATCAACCGTTCCCACGGGTTTCAGATTGTCATTGGAGTTGCGATCAATCAGCTTGTTGTAGGGATCAACACCGATGAAGGCTGGTCGTCCGTCCACAATCAGTTCGATTGTCGAGGCACCGTCAACCACAGTCTGTTTTTGCATATGCAAGACATGTTCAGCCCCGAAGTCGCTATCCGCCGGGTTTTTACTGAAAATGCCAATGTCGACCGGAATGTCGAATTTGGCCTTGGTTTCATTGCCTTCAGCGTCAGCATATATTTTGCCGACCTCAACGTCGATCGACACTTTGAAAGTGCCGTTTGCCTGTTCTTGCACCCTGTTATCAGCGGCTTTGACGTCGAAAATGGTAATTTTTTCGAAGAAATCCTCGATTAAACCTACTTTTTCAGGAGCTTCTTCCTTGAAAATCGAGATCAAGTCGGTGGAAATGGCATAAGGATCGCCGCGGAAGGCACGCTTGGCAATCAATCGCCGGAGTGACCGGTTCACCACATCCTCGCCCAAATAATCCTTGAGCGCATACATGATCACCGATCCTTTGCGGTAATGGATATATTGCTGGTTTTCCACGCGGTAGAGCGGCAGTTCGCCTTCCGGATCAGTTGCCCTACCGGACAGATATCGATCAAGCTCAAATTTGAGGAACTTCCTGATCTGGTCCTTGCCGTATTTTTGTTCCATCACCAACAGGGCACCGTACTGCGCCAGTGTTTCCACCAGCATGGTGCCGCCTTGTGTGTTGGCAGACATCACCTGATGCGCCCACCACTGGTGCGCCATCTCGTGCGCAGTGACATAATAAGGCATGTCGATATTATCTTCACCGGCAACATTGGCGATAAAACCAATGCCTTCCGAATAGGGAATTGTGTTCGGGAACGCCTGCGCAAATGTGCGGTAAGCAGGGAACTCCAAAATCCGCACTTGCCGATGCTGATAGGGACTGAAAGCAGTGTTGAAATAGCTGATGCTGTCTTTCACACTGTCGATCATCCGCGTCACATTATAGGTGTGCGGCTTGTGGTGGAATACCTCGATCTGGATGTCGTTCCAGTTTTCACTAACCACCTCATACTCTGCGGACAGATAGCTGTAGAAATTCAGGATTGGCGCGTCCATTTTATAGGTGAAATAGCGCCGGTCGCCGTCTGTCCATTCGCGTTCCAGATAGCCGGGGGCAACAACCCGCTGGCTTGCCACCGTTGAAACCGTGGTTTCAAAGCTGACAAAATCGCTGTCTTGTCGCAGATAGTTATTGCCATGCTGGCTGGTGTCTTCCAGCTTTGGTGTGCGAGGCAGTGGCTCCAGCCCATATTCGCGCCGCGTGTTGCGGTCCGACATCATGCCGCCCGGCCAGAAACCGATATAGGGCGAGAACTCGCTGTTGTTGATGAAGGTGCCGTTCCTGACCAGCGTCACGCTGTTGCGTTCATGAGAGAAACCAGCTTGCTGGATTAGCGTTTCGTATGACAGCGCTCTTTTTTCGCCTGGCAGCATGGACTGTGCAAGGTTAAATATATGGTAATTAAAACGACTGTCGTGGCTTTTGAGGGTGGCACCTTCCAGTCCAACTTCAACAACAGTGGCCTGTGGTGGAAACACCAGATGCACCGTTGAAATCGGTTCAGTTGTCTTGTTTTCCAGAATTTGCTGTGACCGAACCTCGACGCGCCGTCCGTAGGGGAAAATATCCACGTCAATTTTTACGTCCGTTGTGCGCGGCATTGGCAGGTTGGCATACTGCCTGTATTTGCCTTCATAGTCGACCGCCAGCTCTTCCAGATCGTCCACAGTGATATATTCGTTTAGGACATTCGTATTATAGTAGATGAAGCTGCCAGTGCCTGCAGCACCCAGTAATAACAGCGCCGCAGTTGCTGCGGTTGCCGGTTGCAGGAACGCCCGCAGATGCCGCAGTCGGTATTTAAAGGGCTGCAACGTGCCGCGATTCCATAACATATAGGTCAGCATCAACAGCAAACCCGACACAAATGCCCAGTAGCCAATCAGCCAATAGTCACTGTCGATAAACCTGCCAGAGCCATTCATGTCGGACATGGGCGTATCAATATTGCTTCCGAAACGATAGAGCGGATGCTCGAACCCAAGTTGCTGCAAGACAATTGTTGATATCAGATACAGGACCATGATCATCATGCCAACAAAACGATTTTTAGCCACAACCTGAATAAAGACCGAAAGAACAGCCACAAGGATGAAGGGAGTAACAAAATGCAGCAGGCCGCGATGCAGGTACAAACTTACCTCCAGCGCGCTATAACCGCTAAGAAGCTGGACAACGACTGACATGACAACGCCCAGCACCATTATAGAAATCAGAACCAGCGCCAAGGCAAACAACTTGCTGACAACAAATACCCAGTTGGGGGTTGGTAGTGCGTCTATAATTTCGTTAAATTTCGCCACGCGCTCGCGCCAGATGATGTCGGCGCTGTAAAATATAAGCAGCACCACGAGCGCAAGGCCAAAGCCACCCTGAATGGCGTTGATCATCAGGCGCGTAACCGGGTATGCGTCCAGGCCGTATCCAACGTTGCGGTTTATCAGGGCCGTTATGGTTATAAACAGGCTGAAGCCAACAATGATTAGGAATGGCAGGCTTTTGAATACCGAACCAATTTCAAAGCGCGTACGCAACCGAAGTTGAGCAAACAATGTGCTACCGTTCCACACCGGTGACCCTTTGATATCGGTTCGTATATCGTCTTTTCTGGCTTCTACGATGAGAGCCTTCTTGCTCTTTTTTTCCTTCGGCATTTTTGCCGCTGCACGGAACGAAAACATCACGTAGGAAAGCGCGCCAAGACCAAAGGTAACACCCAGCCAAATCAACCGATTTGTCAGCAAGTATCCTTCGTAGCTCAACAGGTTTGTGTTGCGTTCAACGGCAGTCCAATAGCGCGTCATTTCCAGGAATGTGCTGAAAACAAAGGGGTCCGCCAGCGCGTTAAGTTCGCGGTACTCGGGCCCCTGCAGCAGGTTGATGCCGACGATGTACAGAATCAGCAGGCCCATTGCTGCGATGTAGGTATACATCAGCGACCGGGTTTTGATTGCAATGGCATAAATAATTGCACTGATGACTAGTGAAACCGGCAGCACCAGCAATCCGTATACATATAGATAGTGGTTTATATTCGTTGGCGATAGCGTTTCGGGATCAACCGTTGGCCATAACGTGCCGACCAGCATGCCAAGCGGTGCCCCTATCATTGCAACGCTCATAGCAGTAAACGCGCCAAAGAACCGGCCAAAAAGATAGGCTGGCTTTGAGATCGGTGCAGCGAACAGAATGCCATCAAATTTGTTGTCAAAGTCCTTCAGGACTGAGTTGGCAAGAAATGACGGCACCACAAATACGGCAAACACATTTAGGGTCAACAGCGTCATGGTGATGGCGTAGGGCGAGTTTACGTCCACATTGCCGCCGCCGCCGATGGTTATGTTTGTGCTGATCATTGCAAAGAATGTCAGCAGGAAAAAGATTGAGAAAGCCACCACGGTTTGCGGTGACTTGAGCATATAGCGCAGCTCGTGCGCAGCGATACGAAGCATCATGATTATTGCCCCTTACGCTGCGGTTGCTGTTGTTGTGTCGCCGCCGTTACGGCTTTCAGCAATTGCTGAAAAATATACGTCTTCCAGTGTCGGCCTAGACGCTTCAAATCCTTCATCGGGATTGCCCTGAGCGTTGACATAAATGACTGTCTTGCCGACAGACAAATGCGAGGAAATGACATTGTGTGATTTCTTAAAGGCATCAAGTTCGGACTTTTCGATCACTCTTTTCCAAATGGCACCGTTAAGCTCGTCGGTCAGCTGTGCCGGTGTGCCCTTGCTGATAATTTCGCCGCCAGCTAAAATTGCCATGTTGGGACACAGGTCAGCCACATCATCAACGATGTGGGTGGAGAGAATAACCACTACGTCCTCGCCGATTTCGGCCAGAAGGTTATGGAAACGGTTGCGTTCTTCCGGGTCTAGTCCTGCAGTTGGTTCGTCAACAATGATCAGTTGCGGGTCACCGATCAGCGCTTGGGCAATGCCAAAACGCTGGCGCATGCCGCCGGAATAGGTGGATAGTTTTTTCTTGCGAACTTCAAAGAGATTGGTTTGCACCAACAGCCCCTCAACGACCTGTTTGCGTTCCTTGCTGTTTGTGATTCCCTTCAGCACAGCCAGATGATCCAGAAGATCGTAGGCAGAGCCACGGGGGTAAACGCCGAAGTCTTGTGGTAAGTACCCCAGTGTCCGCCGGATTGTGTCCGGGTCTGTCAACACATCGGTGTCGCCGAAAGTGATGGCACCGGAAGTCGGTTGTTGCAACGTTGCAATGGTGCGCATCAGGCTGGATTTACCTGCACCGTTTGGCCCCAACAGACCAAACATGCCTTTGGGTACATCAAGCGATACATTTTTGAGTGCCTGCACGCCGTTCGGGTAAGTATGAGTTAAGTTCTTGATCGATAACATGTCGTTCCCCTCGCTATATTTTGGCTATTTTTATCTGGCTCATGGTGGCCATTTCTTATTAAAAAGTTCTTTATATCTATTATCGTTTAACAGAAAGTCAATGGGCTAATCAATGCTACATGGTTGGCGGCACTGGAATGCCTTCTTGTTCACGCGCGGGCACCCTGTTACCCTGTTGCTGGGGATGCGGAGGTATAAATTTGGAACAGAGGGAAATTCCAGCCTCAGGTTATGTGCCGAGTGGAATCCACAAGGTGCTTTGGGACTATTGGTGTGAGATGCAGCAACAAGGAGGTGGCCTGATTGCCCCGTATGCGCTTTTCAGGCCGTCCAGACTTTCCTCGATTCTGCCGCAGCTCGCCCTTAGCGAATACATTGACGAGA
Source organism: Alphaproteobacteria bacterium (assembly GCA_021774775.1). Taxonomy (GTDB): domain Bacteria; phylum Pseudomonadota; class Alphaproteobacteria; order Sphingomonadales; family Kordiimonadaceae; genus Kordiimonas. The sequence goes on from JAJFIT010000056.1 coordinate 10,181, forward strand.
ATACCCAAAAAATTCGTGTCATCGGAGGGGGGCATGACGGCTTGTGGCCTCCAGAGGCTATTGGTTCAAACCTGTTTGACCATGTGGACCCTGTCACAGCGGAAGTCCGGAAAAAGCTATATCACGAGGTGATTTCACGCCCGTGTGGTTGCTATTTTGACGAAGTTGCCGTGTCAAAAACAGGAAAGCGTGTCCGCTACAAAGGCCTTTTTCTGCCGCTTCTCGACAAAGCTGGCGCGCCGAATATTTTCATTGGCGCCTACGACATATCCGCCGAAGGCTACGACCTGGAAGATGCGTCGGAGGAGGGGATTATTACACGCGACACCCATGATGTGATCCTTATCAACCTGCGAGACTGATGGCCAGATTGCCCTATCAGTGCACCAGCGCGGCTTCTTGTGTCTTTGTTGGTAGGCTGGTACTGTAATCAACGAACATAGCGGGCGGGGCCAACAATCTGTGACAACTGAAGAACAGGCGAAGACAACAGGTTCGGCGATAACGCCCTTGGTTCTTGCAAAATTCATTCTGCCATCGCTTGTTGGTATTTTTATTTTTCTCACACCGGTCACGTTGGACGGCAAAAGCACCATTGTTATGGGTGTGATTATGGATCTTGTGCGCGCTCCGTTTGACGTTTTTTTACTGGAAATTCTGGTAGGGTTTGTGGGGGTAACGGTTCTGGGGGCCGGGTATTTTCTGTTGTGCAAACCAGCTTGGGAGACCAGTAGACCTTTGTTTTTTGCCATGTTTGAAACCACGCCGGGCTGGTTTTTAATGCGGTTATTGGGCGCTTCAATTGGCCTGATGGTTTATTTTGAAGTTGGGCCGGCGGTGGTGTTTGCGCCGGATACCGGAGGCACGGTTTTTGCCGAAATTGGGCCGGCTCTGTTTTTTACCGTTTTGGTCGCTCTTTTGTTTTTGCCGTTCCTCACAGATTTTGGTTTTCTGGAGTTCACCGGCACGCTTTTGCGCAAGCCGTTTGAAAAATTGTTTACTCTGCCTGGCCGTGCCGCTATCGATGCCACGTCTTCGCTGGTTGCCGCAGCATCTGTGGGTTTGTTGATTACCCTCAAGCAGTATGAAGATGGCCGCTATACGGCACGTGAGGCCGCGTCGGTGGCGACCAATTTCTCTATCGTGTCGTTGCCGTTCAGCTTGGTGATAGCCGCAACGGCCAAACTTGATCACATGTTTTTCACCTGGTACCTGACCGTTATTGGTGCGTGCCTTGTCTGTGCCGCTATTATGGTTCGCCTCAGGCCGCTGCGAGCACTCTCGGACACCTACTATGAGCCGGTGGGTAAGCAAATTCATGAAGAGCGCGAAGGTGATATGTCGCTTTTTAACTGGGCGGTGATGCAGGCAGTTGAGCGGGCTGCGGGCGCGCCCAATATTTTCCAACTATTTTTGGATGGTTTTAAGGCGGCGATGACGACGCTGTCGAAAGTCATTGGCCCATCGCTTGCCATCGCAACAATCACCAGCATATTGGCGTTTCACACGAGTGTGTTTGACATCATTGCCTGGCCGATTTATCTGGTTCTGGATTGGGCAGCCCTGCCGGAAGCACAGAGGGTGGCTCCGGGCCTTCTGGTTGGTTTTATGGAGCAGTTTACACCCGCGGTCATCGCCTCAGGTGTTGAGGACGAGCGCATGCGTTTCATCCTTGCGGGGCTGTCGGTTTCACAGCTTATTTATATGTCCGAGGTCGGCGTGCTGATCATGCGTTCGCACCTGCCACTAAATTTCATGGACCTGCTTAAAATCTTTGCGCTCAGGACACTGATTCTGTTCCCAATATTCCTACTCGCAGGCCACCTTCTGATTTGATATTCACTTTTCAGCGGCCTTTTCTGCAAGACTATTGTGAGCCTGCGCGATAACGTAGGCACGAACCGCTTCGATTTCCTCAGCCGTTAACAGCTTGCTGAATGAAACCATGCCTGCATCCGCGAGTACACCTTCGTTCACCACCGCCTGCCAGGCGTCGGCATCGCCAGCGTAAACTGACCAACGCAGGTCGGGCAATACACCGGAACTGATGGTCAGCGCGCCGTGGCACACTGCGCAGTTGCGGGCAAAATGAACCATGCCCGCTTCAAGCTGGTTAGGTGTGCCAAAGCGATCGGTTTTAGCGGTTTTCTCGATTTCGATTAAGTCAGGATCAGGAATTGTACTCGTTGCGCCCAATTTGAAAGTCACAACCTTGCCCATTGTCGGTGATACTGTCTTGTCAAAGCCATAGCCTGTTACCAGAGCAAAGCCAGAGCCCCAGCCGGTTGTGATGGTAACATATTGTTCGCCGTCAATTTCATATGTTGTGGGCCCGGAAATGCCACCAGACTTCAAGTTGTGGTTCCATAATTTTGTTCCCGTTCCCGCGTTGTAGGCGACAAAGTCTCCATCAAGTTTGCCCTGAAATACCAGCCCACCGGCAGTTGACAACACGCCGCCGTTCCAGGCGTTGCCGTGCTCTACACTCCAACGTGCTTCCTGTTTGGCCGGGTCCCAGGCAATTAATCGTCCCTTCAAGCTCGCGCGCAAAAATTTGGTGATGCCTGCGGGCAGGTCAACAATAACGCCGGTGTTAAAATCAGCTCCGGTATTCCATTTGGCTGGTTTGCTGGCCCATAAGGGGTCAAAAGCGTATGTCTCCGGAATTTCCTGTGCTGGGATATAGGCAAGCTTCAGGTCGGGGTTATAGGCCATTGGGTGCCAGTTATGTGCGCCGAACGGGCCGGGTATTTGAGTATGCGGTGTCTCCGCGTAACGGGCGGCAGGATTTTCAATTGGTCTACCGTTTGCGTCCAGGCCCTGAGCCCAGTTTTGCGGCCCGAACGGTTTGCCTGAGATAAATTCGCCGGTTGCCGCATCCAGCACGTAGAAAAAGCCGTTTTTGGGGGCCTGCATCACCACACGTCGAGGTGCGCCTTCTTTGCCTAGCGGTAGTTCCGCCAAGATGATCGATTGTGTTGCTGTATAGTCCCAGTTGTCGCCGGGGGTGGTTTGAAAATGCCATTTGTAGGCACCGGATTTTGCGTCTACCGCTACGATTGATGAAAGAAACAAGTTATCGCCGCCTGCGGGATCACGAATGGTCCGGTTCCACGGCGAGCCGTTTCCGACGCCGAAAATAATCTGATCGTCTATATGATCGTAGACAATGCTGTCCCAAACGGTGCCGCCGCCGCCGTCTGTGACCCACGCGCCGTCATCGCCCCAGCTGATATTGCCGACAGATTCGAACGCTGCATCTGATGCGGCTCCGTCGGGTTCTTTGTTTGGGTTTGGCACTGTGTAAAAGCGCCATACCAGATCGCCAGTTTCGGCGCTGTAGGCTGAAATGTAGCCGCGAACGCCCAGTTCAGCGCCGCCGTTACCGATCAGGACAAGTCCGTCTACCACGCGCGGCGCGCCTGTGATGGTATAGGGTTTCGACTGGTCCACAGTGACAGTACTCCAGACCACAGCGCCGGTTTTTGCGTCGAGCGCCTCCAACCGACCGTCGATAACACCCACGAATATTTTGCCGCCGTATACGGCGACGCCGCGGTTAACCACGTCGCAGCAGGCGTTTACCCCAACCCGTTTGTCCACCTCTGGGTCGTATACCCACCGCTCTTCGCCGCTGCGGGCGTCGAGGGCATAAACCAATGACCAGGCCGAGGTTACATACATGACGCCATTAACCACGATCGGGGTTGCTTCGACACCCCGGTTGGTTGCCAGGTCGTACGTCCAGGTAACGCCGAGGTCTGTAACATTGTTTTGGGTGATGTGGGCAAGTGGTGAATGGCGCTGTTCGTCGTAACCGCCGCTATGGGAAAGCCATTCCGCTCCCGGGCTGGACTTCAGGATACGGTGGGTATCCACCGTCGCGGCTGTGCCGGTTTTGGGCGCGGTATTGTCAGATGGTTCACTACAAGAGGACAGCGTCAGCACGCCAGTATATATCAGTCCAAGTTTGATCCATTTGTTAAGCATTGCTTCCCTCCAGCTTGTTCCCTGAGGAATAAACTAGCGCGTGGCGGTCCAATGACCAATAGCGATGCGAACAGCGTGGTTAGATTGTCGGAGTAGGGACAGCGTCTAGCGGCCAAGGCTTGCCCGAGAGGGTGTCGGCAGAGCGTTTGCAACATGGCTCATAACGTCAATGCGGGCGCTGGCAACCATTTGATCACCGCGCGCATGAACGGCTTCGGCGATTGTGCCTTGCAGATCAAGCAGGCGCGGGAAAAAGGGTGAGGCCTCTCGCCTGGCCATTATTGACGCCAGCTCTGTCGCAGTGAAATGTTCCACATAAATTTCTGCTATCAGCTGGTTCCACTGCGGTGCATATATCTTTTGCGCTGCCTTGATCGCGTCCACGACAGCTGCTTGAACCTTGGGCATGCCATAAAGCGTAATGGCGTCTCTGATTTGGCGGCGGTTCTTAACGTCTTGCAGAACCAAGAGTGACAGGTTTTTTGTAATGCCGGTACGTTCAATAAACTGTAGGGCAATTTTGTTGCTTCGGTCAGTTGCGTAGGGCGATAAACTCTCAAAAGGTGCGGCTGGGGCCGGCAGCATTTTGGTTGGCGCTTTAGATGCCGTGGCATTTACGCTTGCGGAAAATGCCAAAACACCGATGGAAATTACCATCAGTGATTTTGTGAAAATGCTAAAAAATTTGTCAAAATACCGTTGCATTGCTGCCTCAAAGGTCTGTGCGTCAAGCGCCTTAAAACTCCAGCTACACGACAAAACAGGGCTTGTCCGTACTTTTCTGTCCGTGTCATAAAAAATTCATATGGAGATTTTCGAATCACTGCGAAAACGCCTAAGACCTTATGAAAAAAAGGGAATTTTTATTTGTTACAGAAATTTTTTTTTTAGCGAGCTAAATCAAATGGTTAATTTGCCCTGGCTACAAATTTATCTTCTATGTTACATATAACTGTAACAAACATGTTGATAATAGAAAGGTTTGCCATAAGGGTGAAAATTATGAGTATTTCAAAAAATGTAAAAAAAGTCGCTGTAAGCTTGTTCGCTGCAGGACTGTCATTTTCTGCTTATAGCGCGGTGGGTGCCGAGCAAGTACCCGAGCCATTGTTAACTGCAGTGATGCAAGAGCAGGATAAAGAAGCATATGCCGCCGACGAATTAAGCAGCGGCGATTGGAGCAAGGCCGAAGCGGCTTTGTTGAAATCGGATGTTGCTAAAGAAGACGAAGTCTTCGCCAAATTGAATTTGGCATTTGTCTATAGCACCACCGGCAGACGTGACATGGCAGTCGCCATTTACAATGAAATTATTTCCTCCAAGAAAAACCCTTATGCGCTTACAGTGTCCGGCCAGCCGCGCAGGGTAAAGTCTATTGCGAAACTTGCGCTGGCACGGTTGAATACAACCAATTAAAAAAGCGCCCGCGATCGGTGAGCTACAAGAGAACCAAAAAAACATGCTGTTTGAGCGTGTTTTTTTGTGGTCGCCGCCTAACTGTCGTCCCCCAATGATTTGTTATGGCGGCAAGTAAACCCGTTCTGTTATGAAGTATGACAATGGATAATCCATCAAGTGGCCGTCGTGCGGTCATTCTTATCTTTCCAGTAGTAGAGCGTGCAATTAGGTGACCAAATTACCTGCCGAAGAAAAAGCCCTTACGGGACCGACAGGCAAAAGATTTTATCTTACTGCTGCAGTGATCGTTACAGCGACAGCCTGGCCAGCCTTTCAATCGGATCAGCCTTTTCTGTTGTCGGGGCTTTTATACGTAAATCTTATTGCTTTGGCGTTGTATGATCTGCGTTTTTTTCGGCTGCCCAATCTTTTAAACATAACCCTGTTGGTAGGCGGTGTCGTTTCCGTTTGGTTGCACCCGCGTTTCGGGCCAACTCACCATATCATTGGTGCGGTTGTCGGATTGATGCTGTTCCCCACCTTAAATTATTTTTACCGCTTGATTCGTGGACGCGACGGCATCGGGCTTGGTGACGCAAAGTTGCTTGCGGGACTTGGCCTTTGGCTCGGATGGCAGTCGCTGCCGCCGCTTCTGTTGATAGCATCGCTGTCCGGGCTGCTGTTTGCTTTGACCAAAGGCCTGGCTGCGCCAAAGCCAGCTGAAAAAAACAGGATGGCGCAACCCTTGCCGTTTGGCCTGTTCCTATGCCTGGGCGGTTGGTTGGCCTGGTTGTTTCTATAGGAAAACTGCTTGGCTTTATGGTCGCGCGCACCTGTACTCAAGGCGTTACCTACGATATCAAAGCCATAATAAAAAGTGTCATACTTCCGAAACCAAACTGTCACAGTTCCTCGTTACATGTCTTGACCCATGGATGGACACGCTGATTTAGCGCCGACTGTCCACCGCAAAAATCATGAACGTGATGGCGAAAATCGCCGCAGGGGAACAAGATGACAAACCTTCAAATAATCAAGAACACCTTAATGGCAGCAGTTGCTTCTGTGGCTCTTGTTGCATGCGGCGACGATAGCACTGAACTGGCATCGCCGGGCACTGTTGCGCCAAACCCTGGAACCGGTGGCGGTGATGGCGGTGGCGGTGATGGTGGCGGAGACGGCGGCGGAACCACTGATCCAGCGGTGAAAGTAGGCCGTGGCGGCATCGAATATACGTCAGCAGGCACATGCCCTACCGGAACCTCAGCCGTGACAGTTGGTGAGCAAACCCACTGCACTCTATCCGGTACGATCACATCTGATGTGACTTTGAGCGCCGACAATATCTACCAGCTTTCTGGCAAGGTCGCTATCGGCGTTGACACCGGCGCAGACGGCACGGCGGCAGCCGGTGATAGTGCAATACTGAACATTGAGCCGGGCGCGGTTATATACGGGGCAACAGCTTCTGACGTGCTTGTTATCTCTCGCGGGTCCGAAATCAATGCAGCGGGCAGCGCAACCAATCCCATCGTATTCACATCAGCGCTGGATCTGGATCTGGCAACAGAACTGGGCCTGACCGCTCCGACATCTTTCAGCGGTGCTCTGCTGGAAGAGCCTTTCACCTCTGAGTGGGGTGGCCTTGTAATTAACGGCGCAGCATCCCTGAACACTTGTAACGGTTCGGGTACATGTGAAGCAGAGGGCGAAGGCGACAGCGGCCTGTACGGCGGTGACAATGACACCGATTCGAGCGGCACTATGCGCTATGTTCAGGTTAAATATGCCGGCAACCCTATCACCGCGGACGACGAACTGAACGGTATTGCTTTTCAGGGTGTTGGTTCGGGCACCGAGCTGGACTTCATTCAGGTTCACAACGGCGCAGATGACGGCGTTGAGTTTTTTGGCGGTACCGCTCAGGTTAAACATCTCGTGATTACCGGCGCAGATGATGACAGCCTGGACTGGACCCAAGGCTGGCGTGGCAAAGGCCAATATGTTGTCATTATCCAGAACCCCGCACAACCAGCGTCAGACCAGGGCATTGAAGCTGACAACTTTGGCGACGGCAACGACTTCCTGCCCCGCGCACAGCCTGAACTGTCTAACCTGACAATTGTTGGGTCGCGGTCAAAAGGCGGCGAAAGCGACATCGGCATTCTTCTGCGTGAAGGGACCGGCGCTAATATCTGGAATGCAGTTGTTTCTGATTTCGGTGATGCCTGCTTTGATATTGACCAGGATGCAACATTTACCAATGCCGGTTCCAGCGCAACCAGTCTGAGCGGCGGGTTGACCATCGAATCGACGCTGTTGGGCACTGATTGCAACACAGTGTTTAAAGACGACGGCAATGTGTTTGACCTTGAAACCTACTTCACTGGCCAGGCCAACAACGTTGTTGGTGCAACGACCTTGTCCAACAACTTCATTAACGGTTCAGCAGAAAATGCTGTAACCGCAACCGATGTCAGCGCAATCAATTCTTTCTTCGACAGCGTTGATTTTGCCGGTGCTGTAAAAAGCGACGCGGCGGCGGATAACTGGACGCTGAACTGGACATACGGTCTGAACCCGGAGCCGGAGTGCCCAACTGGCACAACAGCAAACGCAGACGGCACGGTTTGCACATTGTCCGGTACCTACACCGACGATCTGCGCCTCGTATCTGGTCTTGACTATCAGCTTTCAGGAAAAGTTGTATTCGGCGTCGATATGGGCCCGGATGCGGCCAGCCCGCTTGCCGCCGGCGACGCGGCAACCTTGACCATCGAGCCCGGCGTAACAGTGATGGGTGAAGACGTGACCTCTTATCTGGTCATCTCACGCGGCTCCAGGTTGAACTCAAACGGTACACAGGATGCGCCGGTAACATTCACTGCTACAGCCCCTGACACACGCGATCTCGATGTGGACACGTCGCTATGGGGCGGCCTTGTTATCAATGGCCGCGCAACCCTCAACACCTGTAACGGATCGGGAACCTGTGAGGCCGAAGGCGAGGGCGACAGCGGCCTCTATGGTGGTATCGACGATACTGACGACAGTGGCCAAATTTTCTACACCCGGGTTGTTTATGCGGGGAACCCAATCACCGCGGACGACGAATTGAACGGTATTGCCTTCCAGGGAGTTGGATCGGGCACTGAAATTGACTTCCTGCAAGTTCATAACGGCGCGGATGACGGTATCGAATTTTTCGGCGGTACAGCGCAAGCGAAGCACCTTGTGATCACTGGCGCGGATGATGACAGCCTCGACTGGACACAGGGTTGGCGCGGTAAGGTTCAACATCTGGTGATTATCCAGAACCCTAACCAGCCTGCAACTGATCAGGGTATTGAGGCTGATAACTTCGGCGACGGCAATGACTTCCTGCCTCGCGCCCGGCCTCAGATCGCCAATGCTACCATCCTTGGTTCAGCGGCTGCTGGCGGCGAAAGCGACATTGGCATTCTTCTCCGCGAAGGCACAGCCGGCAACCTTTGGAACGTGGTTGTTGCAGACTTCGGCGACGCCTGTCTGGATATAGACCAGGATGCAACCTTCACAGTATCCGGGCCTGATGCGACTACCTTGACCGGTGCCTTGACCATGGAATCAACGCTTCTGAGTGACAGTTGTAATACGGTCTTCAAAGATGACGGCAATGTGTTTGATCTGGCCACTTGGTTTAACAGCCAGGCCAATAACCAGGTAGCGACAGATACGCTAACCGGATTGGACACTGCGGCAAGCTTCAAAACCTACATCAATGGGGCTACGGAAGCCGGTGTGACAGCGACAGATGTCAACGCACTGGACAGCTTCTTCGATGTGACGAGCTATGTTGGTGCCGTCGAAAACGCAGTCAATGACTGGACCCTCGGTTGGACAGTTTGGCTGAACCAGTAAGCATGTGATCAGGGCACCGCAGCGGAGCAAGACGCTCCTCTGCGGCGCTGCGCATAAGTAAAGAAAGCCCAATGGTGGTCACGATGACAATGAAACAGAATAACCTTAAATATTTACTGATGGCATCAACGGTCCTTATGGTGCCGTTTTCTGTAACTGCTCAGGAAGAAGAGCCGTCAGTTCAGGATGATTTGGAAGAGATTACCGTTCTTGGACGGTATATTCCTGACGAAAAACGAGCAACGTCCGAAATCGCCAACGTCCTTGACGCAGAAGCTTTCACGCTTGCGGGTGATAGCAATGTTGCGGCCGGGCTGCAGCGGCTACCGGGTATTTCTCTGGTTGGCGGCAAATATGTTTTTGTCCGGGGTCTGGGTGATCGTTATTCATCTACGTTGTTGAACGGTTCCGGCATTCCAAGTCCGGAACCGTTGCGCAAAGTGGTGCCGTTGGACCTGTTCCCTACCAGCATCATCGAATCCGTATTGGTGCAGAAAACCTATTCGCCGAAATATCCGGCAGAATTTGGCGGCGG
>JAJFIT010000057.1 GCA_021774775.1 Alphaproteobacteria bacterium
CGACCTTCAGCAGTCATTCGCGGCGCAGCGCCAAACATGACATTTGTGAGATCAGCTTTCTGAGCCCGAAACTGCCAGAAAAGCCACCGCAAGAATAACGGTTTTTCTTGCAGCTGTCGCCACTGGCTTGCGGTCATAAACAGTAGTTTATCTGGAAAAAAATATTCGCGGCCTGCATTGTACCAGCGCTTCATATCGTCGGTAAAATCTTTTAACTTCAATGATACAGCGTCAAGTAGCGGGTCAGAAAAAAGAAAAACTTCGTCCGAATCGACACATACGACCGAAAATGCCGGCGCTTCCTGGTGTTCAAGCGAAAGCAAGTGTCTGGGCGCATACAGGCCTTTGTGTTTTTCCCGCATGTAAGCAATCAGCGATTCTTCCAATCGGCGGCTGCCCGCCAGCATACTTTCCGGGCGGCGGCGGTAGGAGAAGCCCGCTTGATGCACTGGCACCCCCACATATCCGGCATCGAGCATACTAAGCCAAAACTCCCAATCCTCGAATCCGCTGCGCATGGTCTCGTCGTAAAAAACGCCGGAGCGAAAAGCGTCTGCTCGCACCATCGACCCCGCCTCGGATATATTGCCCACAAGATGGATCAACCGACTATAACGCGGGGCGGTTTCTCGGGTATCAAAACCCTCTGCATTCCAAACCTGACCAAAGAAGCTAATGTCTGGATAGGCCCAACCTATGGCAGGGTCATCGCCTAACGCACCGCTAAACGCTTCCAGACTGTAGGGTTCGATGCGATTATCAGCGTCGAGGAAGTAGACAACGTCCAGGTCAGGCTCAAGCTCAAGCAAAAAACGCACACCGGCATTACGGGCACCGGGCAATCTGGTGTTGGGTTGGCGCATATAATACAACCGCCCAGGGTACAACGCCATCAGGGCTTCGACGGTGTCCGCCGTTTCAACGAACCGGCACCCATCATCTACAACCACTACTTTCACAGGGGCTTCGCATTGCTGGTTGCAGGCAGAGTGAATGGCTTCCGCGAGGAACCGAGGGTGCCCGTATCCGGGAATTACAACGCCAATTGTTGCCAAATCAGACATTGATTTCCTTATTGGTCCACAGGTTTAAGTTCAAACTGTTGGTGTGTATCAATGACCGTTGCCACGCTCAAAGACAGCCAACGGCACCAGCCATAACTGATAATATCATCAACGGGCAACGCCGCGACAATGATGTCGTGTTCCGATCCAAGCGGCTCATCAAAATCAACTGATAAGGCTTCTACCTGCAGCGCCGACAACCGGCGCGCCGTGTAATGAAGCCGGTGTTCAGCATCATAGCCCTTTGCAGTATACAATTCACCGCTCATCAAAGTATCGGCGAAAGCCCTAAAGGCCTCATATTTGTCCGGCGTTTCAGCGTCAAGCAATGCCAAAATATACATAAAGTCGGGTGCGCGCTCATGGGCTGTTTCTACATCACAAGCAACCCGTGTTGTGCCGACACCGGCGCCAGAGCGATACAACACGGCAGACATATCCTGTTTGATCGGATGGGTCTGAAGGCTGCCATTGTCGTCAGCGATAATCATCGGGGAAAACCCCAACTGATCCGTCAAGGCCTGCAACTTTGCCCGGCCGGCCAGAAACTCCAGCCGTTCGCCGATTTCCGGGAACTTGACCGAGCGCATACGCTGAACCAGCGGTTGACCAACCGCCGAGGCACCATGGACGACCGAATGGCCTACCGTGTCCAGTTTGATCGACACATCGTGCCACCGGCACCAGCCATAATCTGTCACATCCGATGTCGAGATAACCGCCATTGCAAGATGGCGGGCGGGCAAGTCGTCTGCTATGGCCGATAAATCAATTTCAATTTCGCGTCGCGCTCCCGGCGCAACCGCTTTAATTTGCCACGCGACGCCTGTCTTGGCATCAAACCCTGCAGGGTTCCCGCCGGTTTTCACCTGCTCCAACAGGTCTGCCATAAAGCCTTCGCTGAGAACCAACGAACCGCCTACTGCAACAATATAATGACATGTAGGCGCGGATGCATGAGCGGTTTCGCAGGTTACCGTCAGCGCGCGGGCAGGTGCCGGGATCAATTGTTCAAACACAAGCCCAACCGGCGTGCCCGCTTGAAGATGGGTTTGCACCCAACCCGCAGTGCCTTCAACACTGACGACATCCTCCTCTGCGCTGTCGCCCGCCGTCAACTTTGCGCGCGGTAATAAACTCCTGACTGCCGCACGGCGATCTTCTATCGGCGCACCTGAAAACTCACGGTCATCTGCCAGATCGCCTGGCGCGAAGCCGGACCAAATTTGCATAGCAGGTAGCGCGCGATCGGCTTGATTAGGGCTGGCCGCCTCATGGTCCGTCAATGTTCCGCAACGATCTGGCTCGCCGTCGGTCAGGCTGATCGCTGGGATGCCCCCTTCGGTGTTGACCACCCACTCAAACACCAATTCCGCGTCACCGAATGATCGCTGAAGGCTGCGTTCCAACTCCAGATACACCCAACCCGTCGAGACCGTTGAAAATGGTACCTGGGCACGGCCCAACACCCGGGCGTCTACCGATCTTTTTATCAAAACAGTTAAATAGCCGTCTGCCAATTCACTCGCTGGTATGACGCAGTGCAGGCTGATGCCCAGCATTCCAGCCGCATCAACCGGCAAACCATAGCGCAGCACATAGGGTGCCAACGGACTGGTGACGCCCTCAGGGCAAACCGTTTTTTTGCCAACAGGAACAGTCAAAGTGGAATAGCGCGTGTCATATCCTGCGCCGCGAATAATTCTGCGCGCTTTCTCCAGGTTGATGAGGGACCGCTCAAAATCCCGGCGTAGTATCGCCAAATCCGTCTGAATGGTCGCGGCGGTGCGGCGGTTGCGGTCGGCGTCAGTCACCACAGCTTCTGCAAGGCATCGCAGGGCAGACACGGTATCACCTGCCTTAATCAACCAAACTGGTGGGGTCGTTCGCCCAGTTTGAACCGCTGCCCATTTGGACCACGCATCTGCGTTGTTTTTCAATTGTTTATCAACAACAAAGCCCAACAAACCAACCGGAGCGCCAACAGGCGCAAGGCATTCGGTCGCTTTCGGCGCGTCTTCCTGCGGCATGTAAAGGCAACCTGAACGGTTCAGCAACAAAATGTCCAGCGATGCCGGAATAACTTCAACAAGCGGTTTGTAAACACGCTCGGCCATAACAATCAGCCGTGTTGAACCATAAAACCGATCAAAAGCGTCGCGGGTTAGCACCAGTTTTTGCATGGATTTTCGCCCTGCTTAACCTTTGCCCAGATTGACCTTTGTCAGGGTCAACCTTTAAAGGATTTGAACATAAACCGAGTGAAAGGTTGTGTAATAATTTGAAGGAACGTTTTGGGCTCTGTTTGAATATAAACTTCCGCCAAATTTCCGGGCAGCATATTCGTCTGCTTCTGGTCCGCGTTCAGCTTTACATGCGCCACGTAATTGCCCGCAGGATTAGCTTCAGACACGACAGCATCAGACGACAAATAGATCAGCTTACCTTCAACCGGCACGCCGCGGTTAGCACGGTCTGTCGGGAAAATAACTTTCACGTCCTGACCCTGTTCAACCCGCTCAATGTCCTTGATTTGAACCATGGCTTCAATTGCGAGAGGGTCATCATTCGGAAAAATATTCATCAGGGTATCACCGGGCCTGATGACTTCTCCGATGGCGCGTTTGGCAATTTGGAACACTCTGCCATCCACCGGAGAGCGAATGGACCCGCGCACGGCCATATCGGTAAAGCGGTCAATGCGCCCCCCGAGCTGATTCAATTGCTGTTGAATTTCGACAACCGCACTGTTGGCCGTATTCAGATAAGACAATTGTTCCTGATTGATCTGGTTCTTGAGGCTTTCAATATTGTTGTATGACTTCTCGATGGCGATTTTCGAGTTAGCGATGTTAGCGTCAATTTGCGCGATTTGACGCTCCGTCGCATTCACACGAATTTGCGTAACATGACCTTGCTCAAGAAGAACCAGAAAATCGGTCAATTCTTCGCGAAACAAACCCACCTGTTTTTCGTAGGCAACCAGAAGTTCTTTTTGACCTTCAACGTCTTTTTCCTGGCCAATGATACCATTACGCAGGCTATCTACCTTGGCAGCAACATATTCGCGAAGAGATTTAAACTCTTCCCGTTGACTTTCGATTCCCTCCAGCAAACGCGGATCGGAGGCCACACGCGGGTCGAAGTCGGTTGGGAATTCGATAGTATCCGAAAGTGTTACTTCCGCGCGGCGGCGGGTAAGTTGCACACGGAAAATCGCCCGTTGCAACAGGTCTGCATCCAATTGCGCATTAATCTGGGTGTCGTCAAGCCGGGCAAGTATCTGGCCTTCTTTCACTTCATCGCCCTCGCGCACGAGAAGCTCAGAGAGAATGCCGCCTTCCAGGTGCTGCACGATGCGGTTGCGGTCCTCTGCAATCACACGTCCACTGGCGATAACAGCACCGCCCAATGGAACCGTTGCAGCCCAAATGCCGCCGAAGCCGAACACGGCTATAAGGACATACCGAGCCATTCGAAGGGTTTTGCGCCCGTCGGTGTTTACGCCGTCATGCCACCGGCCGAGGTCAGCGCGGTCGAATTTGTCGTCGATGACAGCGGGCGCAGTATTTTGTTCTGTTTTCAGTGTATCATCTACCATGTTACACTTCCCTCACAGTAGGCTTTGATACAGTTTGCGGTGCCGATTTCACAGCCTGAATATTGTTGCCCGGCTTGTCACTTTTAACCGCCTGAACTGCGCCAGAGCCCATTACTTTTGCTTTGGGCCCATAGTCCTTAACCACGCCGTCGGTCATCAGCATTACCTTGTCAACAAACTGCAATACGCTTGGGCGTTGGCTCACGATAAGTGTCGTGATGCCCTTTTGCTTTGCAACCTGAAGTGATCGGTGGAACAGCTGTTCACCGTTGCTGTCCAGCGCGGCGTTTGGTTCATCAAGCACGAGAACGGCAGGGTTGCCGTAAAAAGCGCGCGCAAGCGCAATCAGTTGAGACTGCCCGCCGGACGGCATAAATTGACCGCGTTTGATTACCGTGTCATAGCCTTGCGGCATATTGAGAATAATTTCATGCACACCCGCGGTTTTCGCCGCGTCCAGTGCCCATTCTTCCGGGTCGTCCATACGCAAGCGTGCAATATTTTCGCGCACTGTTGCGCCATCAAAAAAACCGACTTGCTGCGGCATGTAGCCCAGATGAACACCGCGGGCAACCGGGTCCCATGCATGCAGGTTTTGGCCGTCAAGGGTAATTTTACCCGCGTTCGGCACAAGGTAACCCACCAGCAATTTGGCAAGCGTTGACTTGCCAGCACCGGAAGGGCCAATGATGGCGACAAGATCGCCCGCATCAATTTTTAGCGCGATTCCGCGAATAATAGGCGGCATGCCGGGCCCGGGTGTGTAGGCAACACGGTCAATGCCTATCGCCCCTTTAGGCCGCGGGAGTTTCGTGCGGTTCTCCGGCAATGACAGCTCCGCGAGGCGTGCTATGAGACGCTTGCGCGTTTCCCACCCGCCCTTGAGGGCGCGCCAACCGCCAACAACTTGTTCAACAGGTGCAAGCGCACGACCACCAATGATCGCTGTACCGAAAATAACCCCGGCTGTTGCCATGTCTGCAAGCACAAGAAGCGCGCCGGAGCCAATCATTATGATTTGCACGATCTGTCGCATGGACTTGGACGTTGCGGCGAATTTTGATGTCAGTCCAAAACTGCTGGTGAAGCGCGATAGTTGTGTTCCGTGATGCTGGCCCCAATTCTGCACCGCTTCGCGGTACATACCCTGACCCCGGATATATTCTTGCGCCCCCATATGCATTTCAAGCGCCTTATGGGACGCCACCATCGCCTCATTATGTTGCTGGTTAAGACCCGCCGTGGAGCGGTCAGCCCAAATGCCAATGCCAAACAGCAACACAGCACCTGCTGTTACCACCAAGCCCAGAACTGGGTGGATAAGAAAAATCAGAAACAAAAATAACGGAGTTAGCGCCAAATCAAACAAAGCATAAAGCGGCGGGGACGCCAGAACCTGCCTCATTGTTCCCAGGTCACGGACAGTTTGCGCTGCACCGTCTGATGGGCGCGACAGTTCACCGGCCATAATCAGGCCAGCCATATTGGCTTCGAAGCGAAGCGCCGCTTTGGCTGCCAACATCTGGCGCACATGGTCAAACACGCCGAAAACAATGAGAATGGTCAAGGCAAAGAGGAACAAACCCGCTAGTGTCGGAAGACTGCGAGACACAAGAACGTTATCATACACCTGAAACATGAAAAGCGGCATGCCCAGCATGCATATACCCGACAGCAACGAATATGTGCCGACGGACTTCATCGCTTTGAAAAGCTTTTGTTCTTCAACTTTATAGTCGTCCAACAGGGACATACGTTACGCTTCCTCTATATAAACGCTTACTAAATGATTCCCGCTTTTACAGGATAATCTGCAAAATTGGAAAACAAAAGTAAATCAAACGAGTGTA
>JAJFIT010000058.1 GCA_021774775.1 Alphaproteobacteria bacterium
TGGTGCACCGCTTGAAGTAGAGCGCGACAACGACAAAAACGCCGTTGTTTCGCTGCGCGAGATCGCAGAGGAAAAAGTTTCCAAGGAAGACCTGATGGAATCGGTCATCCATTCCATGCGTAAAATCGTCGAATCAGACGAGCCTGAAGAAGTCGATATGTCAATTTTGATGGCAGGCATGGACAAGCAGGAAGAAGCACCTGCTGCCGCTGCACCGGCTGAAGCTGCCGCCCCAGAAGTCGAAGCAGAGGCCGCGCCTGAAGCGGAAGCAGAAGCTGAGTAATAGCTGCTGCACATAGGATGGTGCAGGTATAAATCACCCGGTCAGCTGGCCGGGTTTTTTATTGCCAATATGGCACGCGTTTCAGGCTTCACTCAACACTTCCGGGCGTCATTCAATATCGATGATGATTTTGCCGCGTGCGCGCCATGTTTGACTGCGTTCAAACGCCTGCTCAATGTCATTCAGGTCATGTCGGCTGTCAATCACACTGCGTAGCTTGCCGAACAGCAACATCTGCGCCATAGCGTCAAGATCAGCAGGCTGGGGTTTGACCAGAACCAAATGGCTTGTTTTGCGCTTGCCGGGCAGTATTTTGCTGGCCAGCCAGCTGCGCGCTGCCACTGCGGCTGTTTTTACACTGGGAATGGTGGTGATATAGCGCCCGCCCGGCTTGAGGCACCCCGCAGACCGTTTGGGACCCGAGCGTCCGATCACATCGTAAACCACGTCAAAGGCCGTTGTATGGTCTTCAAAATTTTCTTGCCGGTAATTGATTACAGCATCTGCGCCCAGGCTTGCGCACAGATCGGCGTTGTCGGGTCCGCAAACTGCAACCACCCGCGCGCCCAAGGCTTTGGCAATCTGTAGGGCGTAAACGCCGACGCCGCCAGACGCGCCGTTGACCAGCACAGTCTCTCCGGCTTTTACCTGGGCGATATTGTGCAGGGTTTGAAAGCTGGTCATCCCTGCGCAGGGCATCGCCGCTGCATCGATATGATTGACCCCGTCCGGCTTGGCAGCAATGGCGGTCGCATCTATTTTCACATACTGGGCGAAGGCACCAAATTTACCGCGCAGCGGCTGCATGCCGAACACCTTGTTCCCAAGCTCGAAATTGGAAACAAGGGCGCCCAATTGCACAATCTCGCCGGAAAAATCACTGCCCAGCGTAATCGGAAATGGTTCCAGCGACTTTCGCGCCTGATAAAGCCCGCGCATGGTCAACCAGTCGCGCGGGTTAAGCGACGCGGCTGCAACTTTTACAATCACATCATTGGGCCCCGGCGTGGGCCGGTCGATGTCTGCGATATGCAAAACACCAGACCTGCCATACTGGTTGATGATCGCCGCTTTCATTTGCTGGGTCATGGAGTGATCCTGCCTGAATAAAATTCGAGTGCAACCAAATAAATGGGCTGAAATTCAAGTCGGGAAAGGTTATCTGTTGGGAATGGCTGCAACTTATTGTTAGGCTTGGCATAAGAGACCGAATGAAAAGGGTATTCGCCGTTGATTCGCCAGTTTGAGCTAGTGGACCGGGTTCGCGCTTACGACGAAAATGTCGATGAAGCATTGCTGAACCGCGCCTACGTGTTTGCCATGCAGGCGCACGGCACCCAAACGCGCGCGTCCGGCGATCCGTATTTCTCGCATCCGCTGGAAGTTGCAGGCATTTTAACCGACATGAAGCTGGACAGCGACACCATCGCGACGGCCTTGTTGCACGATGTAATCGAAGACACTGTGGCCACGCGCGAGCAGATCGACGATTTGTTTGGCGGTAAAATTGCAGAACTTGTAGACGGTGTTACCAAACTGTCCAAAATTGAGCTGCAGGCGGAAAGCGTTCGCCAGGCTGAAAACTTTCGCAAGTTTCTGCTGGCCATGTCCAACGATATTCGGGTGTTGTTGGTCAAACTAGCAGACCGGTTGCATAACATGCGCACCCTGCATCATATCCCAAAGCCCGAGAAAAGACGCCGGATTTCGCTGGAAACGCTGGAGATATACGCGCCGCTGGCCGAGCGGCTTGGTATGCATGTGCTCAAGGATGAGCTGGAGCATCTTTCCTTCGGCAATCTGGACGCCGAAGCGATGGAATCGATCACGGCCCGGTTGAATTTCCTGATTGAAGAAAGCCCCGATCTGGAAGGCGAGATGGTTGCCGCATTGCAGGAATTGATGGATATGTCCGGCATCAAGGCGTCGGTTAATAGCCGTATCAAGCGGCCCTATTCAATTTGGCGGAAAATGGAACGCCAAAACATCAGTTTTGAACAGTTAAGCGATGTGATGGCCTTTCGGGTTGTGGTCGCGGATGTTGATGAATGCTACCGTGCACTGGGTATCATTCACGGCCGTTATTCCACCATTCCCGGTCGGTTCAAGGATTATATCTCCATCCCCAAACGTAACCATTACCGGTCGGTGCATACGGCGGTAATTGGTCCCAAGAATCGCCGGTTGGAAGTTCAAATCCGCACCGAAAAAATGCATACAGAAGCTGAAATGGGCGTGGCGGCACACTGGCAATATAAGCAGGAAACCGAAAAAGTTGACGGTACGCAGTATGTCTGGGTTCAGGAATTGCTTGAGATCCTGGAGCATACCCACGACCCGGAGGAATTTCTTGAACATACCAAGCTGGCCATGTTCCAGGACAAGGTTTTTTGTTTTACGCCCAAAGGCGAGTTGATTTCCCTGCCGCGCGGGTCGTCGACGGTTGATATGGCTTATGCCATACACACAGAAGTGGGAGACCACTGCGTCGGTGCAAAGGTGAATGGGCGCATGGTTCCGCTCAGGCACCAGTTGCAAAATGGCGATCAGGTGGAAATCCTGACATCCGCGGCCCAGGAACCATCACCGCGCTGGGAAACATTTGTTGTAACCGGCAAGGCCCGCTCTGCGATCAAGCGTCATATTCGCCAGGCCCGCTATGATGAATTTCTCAGCTTAGGCAAGTCCCTACTGGAAAAGAACGCCCAGCGTAATGGCCTTGATCTGACCCCCGCTGTACTGGCCGAGGCGGCAAAAATCCTCAATTTCAGCGACGAAACGGCGCTTTTTGTTGCGGTGGGTGAGGGCTCATTAGCCGAAGAAAAGGTTCTTGAGGCAGGCTTTCCGGGTTTTGAACATACTGCCAGCGACGACAAACTTCCCACAGTGCACGACGACTGGGAACAGGTTTCCAAGGGCGCTGGGCCAGTTTCCGGCATCAGCGCCAAGGCCAAGATCCATATGGCGGACTGTTGTCATCCGGTGCGCGGCGACAGGATTGTCGGCATTAATGTGGTGGGTAAAGGTATCGATGTTCATTCGATTGATTGCGGTACACTGGCGGAATTTGATGACAAACCCGATCTTTGGCTGGATTTGGGCTGGCGGGAAAACTCAACAGATGACAGCTATTATGTTGGTCGCTTGCGCCTTGAAGTGATCAACGAACGCGGCGCGCTGGCGTCGATTGCTGCGACGGCAGCGAAAAGCGGCGGTAATATCTCGAACCTGGAAATTCATGACCGTGACCCCGAGTGTGTAATTATGGTGATTGATGTTGATGTACGCGATGTAAAACACTTGAATGAGGTCAGCCGGGCGCTGCGGGTCAGCCGCGTCATCAGCAGGGTTGACAGAAGTGGCTAGCGGACTTTTTGCCAGCGACAGAGGCCAAGTTTCGCTTTAACCATAAAATTGCCGTTTTCACCGATAAAAGCTTGACGGGCGACCGGCTAAACCCTATCCGCCAAGCAGGACTATACGGCGCATCAGGAGGCGATTTTGGATCAGGATCAGATACTGGATGAATTTAGGGCAGCAGGAGCGCTTCTGGAGGGACATTTCAAGCTGTCTTCCGGCTTGCACAGCCCGGTATATTTACAGTGCGCCAAAGTGCTGATGGACCCTGCCAGAGCGGGTCGGTTGTGTGCGGCATTTGCTGATCAAATCCGTGCGACTGGTGCGATAATCGACCTTGTCGTAAGCCCGGCGATGGGCGGTGTTATTGTTGGTTATGAAGTTGCGCGCCAACTGGGTGTGCCCGGCATATTTACCGAACGTGTCGACGGCGAATTTGCCCTGCGCCGCGGTTTTGAGATACCCGAAGGTGCGCGTATTCTGATGATGGAGGATATTATCACAACCGGTCTGTCGTCGCGCGAGTGCATTAAAACTATCAATAAATGGGGCGGTAAGGTTGTTGCCGCCGGTTGCCTGATTAACCGCTCAGGCGGCCGGGCAGAGGTCGGTGCGCCGATAACTGCGCTGGCAACCATTGATGCCCCCACCTACAAACCCGAAGACGTGCCTGCGGCACTGCAAGCTATCCCAGCCATAAAGCCCGGTAGCCGCGGGATGAAAGCCTGATTGACCTGACCCATGTTGTTTCGCCGCCGACATAAACTGACGCTATTCGCCAACCTTCGTGGGTGGGTTTGGCCAAAGTCGGGCTGGCGCCGGGCCGGGCTTTATGTCTGGCATCGCTTGGCGCGCCTGCCGGGAACGCCGCATAGTATTGCCGCCGGGTTCGCTTGCGGTGTGGCCATTTCCTTCACGCCGTTTTTGGGCTTGCATATCCTGCTTGCTTGCGCGCTGGCCTATATGGTGCGCGGCAACCTTTTGGCAACTGTCATTGGAACTGTGGCTGGTAACCCCTGGACGTTTCCGCTTTTTTATGCGCTCACCGGCACCATTGGGGCCGCAATCCTCGGTAATGATATGGTGGCTGAAATTCCGGTCTGGGACTGGGACGCTATTTTTATGTCCCCCGCTGACTATTTGCTTAAATTTCTACCGGTGGTTTTTCCGTTAATTGTTGGTGCGGTTCCGGTGGCAACTGCCGTATGGTTTCTGGTTTATTTGGTTTTCAAAGGCTTGATTACCAAGTATCGTGCGGGTCGCAGGACACGCGCCGCCGTGGCGGTACAGTCGGAAGAAAAACCAGAAGCAAATCCAGATGACCAGCACTAACCACAGCAAGAAACTGCGCCTGGGTGTTAACATTGACCATGTTGCCACTATTCGCAACGCGCGCGGCATTCGCCATCCTGACCCGGTTCGGGCGGCAGGCCTCGCTGTTCGTGCGGGTGCGGACGGTATCACCGCGCATTTGCGCGAAGACCGACGCCATATCGCCGACGAAGACATCGCATCGCTCACCGACGTGCTGGCCGTTCCACTTAATCTGGAGGTGGCGGCAACCGATGAAATGCTGGAAATTGCGCTGCGCCACAAGCCGCACGCTTGTTGTATCGTACCGGAAAAACGTCAGGAACTGACCACAGAGGGCGGCTTGGATGCAGCCGGACAGCACAACCGGTTAAAGCATTATGTTGACGAGCTTGGCCGCGCGGGGATTCGGGTCAGCCTGTTCATTGACCCGGAAAAAACCCAGCTTGATGCGGCAAGGGCGCTGGGCGCTCCGGTGACCGAATTGCACACCGGAAAATACTGTGATCTCGTCGGCGAAGCGCGCCAGGAAGAACTTGAGCGCATCCGCGAGGCCAGTCGTTACGGTGCGTCGCTCGGGCTTGAAATGCACGCCGGGCACGGCCTTTCGTTTGAGACTGTTGCGCCGATTGCACAAATTCCAGAGTTGGCGGAATTGAACATTGGGCATTTTCTGATCGGCGAAGCAATTTTCCACGGTCTGGAAGTATCAATCGGTGAAATGCGCCGCCTGATGGACGAGGCCCGTTCGCCAGATGAGGAAAAGGCCTGAACATGGCCAAAGCCAGCAAAACCACAGCAGTAGCCAATCCCGAGATCGCCGGTTACGAATTTCAACGCACCAGCCTGCTGGATGAAGCGCTGACCCACCCGTCGCTTTCCGGCAGCCATAATTATCAGCGCTTCGAGTTTTTGGGCGACCGGGTTTTGGGCTTGGTGATCGCAACCTGGTTGCTGGAAGAATATCCCAAGGAAGCCGAGGGCGAGCTAAATCGGCGCTTTACCGCACTGGTACGCCGTGAAACGCTGGCAGAATTGGCGGTAAAGCTGGGCATTGCCGAGCGCTTGCAAGTAACTCCCGGGGCCGAGGCTGAGGGCACCAAAACCAAGGAAGCTATTCAAGCAGATGTCTGTGAAAGCGTTATTGGGGCGCTGTATCTGGACGGTGGTTACTCCGCCGCCGATAGCTTTATTCGCAAGCACTGGAAGCCGCTGATTGGCGCAGGTGTTGCGGTTCACAAAGACAATAAAACCCTGTTGCAGGAATGGTGTCAGGCGCGCACCTCTGCCCTGCCGCGGTACATTGAAATTGAACGTTCCGGGCCTGACCATGACCCGGTTTTTGTCATTGAAGCGGTGGTTGACGGCGTTGGTGACGAGCCTGTTACGGCGCGGGCCAGTGGGCCCGCGAAACGGTTTGCAGAACAAATGGCCGCAGAAAGCCTTTATAAAAAATTGACTGGAGAAAAATAATGGCGCCAGACGTCGAAAATGTTAATGACGCTGAAGGCACGGGGCATAAATGCGGATTTGTTGCCATTATTGGTGCGCCGAACGCGGGCAAATCGACACTGTTGAACCAGCTTGTCGGGGCGAAAGTTGCTATCGTAACCCACAAGGTTCAAACCACCCGCACCCGGGTGACCGGCATCGGCATGCTGGATGAAACCCAGTTGGTGTTTATTGATACGCCGGGTATTTTTGAGCCCAAGCGCCGGTTGGACCGCGCGATGGTGAACGCCGCATGGAAAGGCTCTGCCGACGCGGAGACCACGGTGTTGGTGATCGATGCCAAAAAGGGCGTCGACGGGGATGTGGACCGCATTATCAAGGGGCTTGAAGCCGCCAGCAAAAAGGTCATTTTGGTCCTCAATAAAATTGACACCGTTAAACGTGAAACGTTGCTGGCGCTGGCGGGGAGCCTTGATGAAATAGGCCTGTTTACAGACATTTTCATGGTATCGGCGCTGTCCGGCGACGGTTGTGCAGACCTGAAAGCCCATTTGGCGGGCATCGCCCCTGTTGGGCCGTGGATGTATCCGGAAGATCAGGTTTCCGACATAACCATGCGCTTGCTTGCTGCCGAAATTACCCGCGAGAAAGTGTATCTGCGCCTGCATGACGAATTGCCCTATTCGATTACGGTCGAGACCGAAAACTGGGAAGACCGGCCCGATGGTTCGGTACGGATCGAGCAGGTTATTCATGTACAGCGCGACAGCCAGAAAGGCATTGTTATTGGCAAGGGCGGGTCGATGCTGAAACTTTTGGGCCAAATGGCGCGCGAGGATATGACCGAGAATTTCGACCGCAAAGTGCACTTGTTCCTGCATGTGCGCGTGACCGAAAAATGGGCTGATGATCGTGGTGTCTACAAGGACATGGGCCTTGATTTCGTCGAATAGTGCCTCACTAGCGTTTTAAAAGGGGTTTGCCGTTGGAATGGCAGGATGATGGCATCGTACTTTCGGCTCGCAGGTTCGGCGAGCATGATGCCATTATAGAGGTTATGACCCCAAATCATGGCCGCGCACGTGGTTTCGTCAAGGCGGGTATGAGCCGCCGTAGCAAAGCCAACCTCCAGCCCGGAAACCACCTTACCCTTACCTGGCGGTCGCGCCTTGAGAATAACCTGGGTCGCTTCCAGCTGGAATTGGTACATAGCCCGCTGGGTAATTTGATTTCTGACGGCGCGCGCATGTCGGCGCTGGCGGCGGTAACAGCTGTTGTTGGCAGTACCATGCCCGAACGGGAAGTTCACGCGGCGGCTTATCAGGCACTGGCTGGTTACCTGGCGTTGCTGGAGGCCGAAGACGGCGCATTGTCGTTGTGGGCTTTGAAGTTGGCGCAGATTGAACTGGGCCTGCTGGGCGAACTGGGCTACGGGCTTGATTTGTCTTCTTGTGCAGCCACCGGCGGCACCGACAACCTTGTTTTTGTATCACCGAAATCAGGCCGGGCGGTCAGCGCTGAAGCGGGCGGGCCGTACCGGCAAAAACTATTGGCTTTGCCGCGTTGTTTGCTGGGCAATGGGGATGGCGCACCAGGCAGTGTCGATGCGCTGGAGGCGCTGCGATTAACCGGTTATTTCCTCGAGCGCAATGTGTGGGTGGTTGCGGGTACTGGCCAGCCCGATGCCCGCGAACGGCTTATGGTTTCGCTCGGTAAATAAATCTATTGGACGCGCCTGACGCATTCAATTTTCCATTTGTAATAACCACTTAATGTTTGTTTCACAAAATTAAGGTAATTTTAATAAATTCCCGTAATTGTTGTATTGGGGATTAAGTCAAGTGGATTTAAATTATGATAAAAAAACTTTTTAATACAAATACTTGTTCGTCTGATGCTATGATTGATGCTTTTTCCAAATCACAAGCTATAATTGAATTTAACGTAGACGGAATAATTGTTTCTGCTAACAAAAACTTTCTTGATACACTGGGATATACACTGACAGAGGTGAAGGGGAAGCATCACCGACTTTTCGTGGAACCTGTATATGCAGAAAGCCAGGAATATGTTCGCTTTTGGAACTCTCTACGTGACGGGGAATTTCATTCTGCTGAATTTAAACGCATTAGGAAAAATGGCACGGTGGTGTGGATTCAAGCTTCTTACAACCCCGTTATTGATTCCAGCGGAAAGCTGTCGAAAATTGTAAAAATTGCCACTGATATATCTAGGGAAAAAATACGTAACGTTGACTTTGAAGGTCAATTGACGGCAATCAATAAATCACAGGCGGTTATCGAATTTAATCTCGACGGAACTATCATTTCGGCAAACCAAAACTTTATGGATGCGCTGGGCTATACCGTTGACGAAGTGAAGGGCCAGCACCACCGGACTTTTGTGAAGCCGGATTTCGCGAAATCGTCTGAATATACGAATTTTTGGCAGGCGTTGCGCAACGGGGAATTCCAGGCAGATGAGTTTTGTCGGGTTAGAAAAGACGGCGAGGACGTGTGGATTCGAGCAAGCTACAATCCGATTTTGGATGTGGAGGGGAAGGTCTGCAAGATTGTTAAATTTGCAACCGATGTAACAGCGCAGAAATTGCGTAATGCCAATTTCGAAGGGCAATTGGCGGCAATTGGGAGATCCCAAGCCACGATCGAATTTGAACTGGATGGCACCATCATTACAGCCAATGATAATTTCCTCAATGCAATGGGGTATACCCTGAGTGAAGTTAAGGGCCAGCATCACAGGACTTTTGTTGACCCGGAATACGCGAAAAGCGTCGAATATGGTGCTTTTTGGGATTCGCTAGGGCGCGGGGAATATCATTCCGAAGAATTTAAGCGAGTGGGCAAAAACGGCAACGTCGTTTGGATTCAAGCATCATATAATCCTATTTTAGATGCTAACGGCGTTCCAATTAAGGTGGTTAAATTTGCATCCGACGTGACGGAACTGGTGATGCGTCGTAGCGCGATTGAATATATTGGTGTCGAGGTGGACGCCAGTCTCAACTCAATCGTAAATTCGGTGAACAGTGCGAATGAAAAGGCTGCCAGCGCTGCGGACGCGTCCGAAGAAGCGTCGTCAACCGTTCAGGCGGTGGCTGTAGCGGCGGAACAGTTTCATGCATCCGCAAATGAAATCGCCCAAAGCGTTTCGAGCACCAATGCATCAGTTGACCGTGCAGCAAGTGAAGCTGACAATGCAGACCAGGCAACCAAGGAACTAACTGATGCCGCCAATTCAATGTCCGGAATTGTCGAACTCATTCAGGGTATTGCAGGACAGATCAATCTGTTAGCCCTTAATGCCACAATCGAATCGGCGCGGGCAGGTGATGCCGGCAGGGGTTTTGCCGTTGTTGCCAGTGAAGTCAAGGCGCTGGCCAATCAGGTGGCAGCCGCCACAGCTCAAATCGACGGCGAAATCAACAATGTACAGGAAGTGTCTCAGCGCGTTGTTGGCAGCCTCGGTCGCATCGGCACAGAGGTGCAAAGCGTTCAGGAAAGCTTTGTCGTTGTTTCGAGTGCCGTCGAAGAACAAAGTGTAACCTCGAAGGAAATTACCAGCAACATGCAGAATGCAGCGACAGCGGTTGCCAGTATCTCAGTTGCACTTCAGGACATATCGGCGTCGGTAAAAACATCGACGGATTGTGCCCATGAGGGCCTTGAGCTGTCCCGCCAACTTAGGCAGGACACGCCGCAGTCCGAAATGATCCAGTCTATTGCCGCAGAATAGACCTGCAATAATTGTGACAGCAAAGCGCCCGCAGTGGCTGGTTTATGGCCGTCATCGCGGCGTTGGGGCCTAAAGGCACATACCGTGAAAATTTCTGTGGAAAACCACAACATATTGTGGCGTTTCGCCTGCTGCCTGCTATAAATGGCGCATGACTGAGTTAGCCCCGGAAAATATTGTTGAAGCACCCTTTGCGGAAGCCTTGAGCGAACGCTATTTGGCCTATGCGCTGTCCACGATCATGTCGCGCTCGCTGCCCGATGTGCGAGACGGCCTCAAGCCGGTGCACAGGCGGCTTCTTTATGCCATGCGCATGCTGAAGCTGGACCCGAAAACCGGCTATAAGAAATGC
>JAJFIT010000059.1 GCA_021774775.1 Alphaproteobacteria bacterium
GTGCCGTTGATGTACTCGAGCGATGCTTTGCCGGGGTTGCGAACTAATTTACGTAGTGTGCTCCAAAGCGTGCCATCAGATTCTGTTAGGGCTTCAAACAGCTGCGCAAATAGCGCCGTTGTTGTTAGCCTGCCATCAACATGTTTTTGGCCGCACGAATGGCAATAGCGACCAATAAGGCTTGCGTCACAGTTACGGCACTGTGTTTGGTCATGATTGTCGACGGCGGCGCTGTTTTCCATACAATTGGTGTACTGGCCAAGGTGCCAACCGGTCAATTTATTTCATAGGGCGCTACGAAGCGTGATCAGCCAGATTTTGCAGCCAGTTTCTTTTCGCGGGCTGCTCGCAGTTTGGCAAAATCATCGCCTGCATGATAGCTGGACCGGGTTAGCGGGGTTGCTGAAACCAGCAAAAAGCCTTTCCCTTTTGCCATGCGTCCGTACGCCTGAAATTCGTCCGGTGTGACAAAGCGTTCCACCTTCGCATGGCGGGGCGTGGGTTGAAGGTATTGGCCAATGGTCATGAAATCGATGTCGGCCATGCGCATGTCGTCCATAACCTGGCTAACTTCAAGGCGTTCTTCACCGAGGCCCACCATAATGCCTGACTTGGTGAAGATGGAAGGATCGATCTGCTTTACTGTGTCAAGTAGCCTAAGCGAATGATAAAAGCGCGCGCCCGGTCTGATTTTTGGGTACAAACGCGGCACCGTTTCCAGATTGTGGTTGAACACATCCGGTTTTGCCTCCGCAACTTTTTCAATAGCACCTGGTTTGTTCCTGAAATCAGGCGTTAGAATTTCAATTGTGGTCGCTGGGCTCATGTCGCGGATGGCTTTGATCACTTGTACGAACTGATCTGCGCCGCCGTCGTCCAGATCGTCTCGGTCAACTGATGTGATAACAATGTGATTCAAGCCCATCGCGGCACAAGCTTCGGCGGTGTGGAACGGCTCCATCGGGTCAACCGCCATGGGGCGACCGGTTTTAATGTTACAGAATGCGCAAGCACGGGTGCAGGTGTCGCCTAGTATCATGACTGTTGCATGTTTTTTGGACCAGCATTCGCCGATATTAGGGCAAGCGGCCTCCTCACACACCGTATGCAGGTTCTTGTCGCGCATCAGTTTGCGTGTTGCCTGATACTCGCGGCTGACAGGCGCCTTTACCCGTATCCATTTGGGTTTGCGCTGAAACTGCCCGGTGTTTTCTGGTTTGTTCATGCTTCTAACTAACCTGTATGCGCCGCTTGTGGGTTGTGGGATGAGCGATTGATAATAAAGTGCGCGTTGTTTGTAACAACCCGTTGTTTTTGCGTAGCTGCTTGTACCTGAGCGATTGGCGGCTGTCTACAAGTTGAAAATAGCGCTCCTGCAATACCATGGACTCGGGAAGCGCGTTATTATTGTAATAGCTTCCATATCCAGCGGCGTTGAAACTTCCAGGTCCCGTTTGGGTTCTTTTCATAAACGTCAGAATGTTGTGTTCCGTTTTCGAAGAAAGTATTTTCGTGTTTGAGCGTTTGGATGGTTCCGTCTGCTTTGTGCTCGACAGCGATTCCAATTTCTGGCTGTCCAAACGGTGTGCGCGTGGCCCGGACCGGAGTTTCATCCACAGAATATGTGCCAGACCGGCTGATTACAACTTGCCGTACCAGCTTGCGAACAGGATCGTAAAAAGCGTACATGGACGCGACTATAAGCGAATGACCATCAGTGCTAATCGTTGAAATTTCGCCGACCAGATGCTGCTTATTAGGACCGAACTTCCATCTAACCGCGAATTCCTTAATTGTAGCACCGGACTTCGACGTGGTTGCTGGATCATAGCCGGGGTTATCGGTTCGCCATTCGGCACTTCCCCGTAACCAGTGATACATGTGTGTTTCTAGCGCTGACTGACCATCTGTTGCGTGTGACGTTGCAAAAGCTACGGCTGAAAGAGTGATGTATATGGTGAGTTTGCTTGCCCATTTTAATAGTTTCACCTCAGTCTCCCAGCTTTTCTCTACCTTTTAGAAGTGAATAACTCTGCCGTAAGCGTCAAGTACACTTTCGTGCATCATTTCACTGAGCGTTGGGTGCGGGAACACCGTATGCATCAATTCCGTTTCGGTGGTTTCCAATGTGCGGGCAACCACATAGCCCTGAATAAGTTCCGTGACTTCTGCGCCAATCATGTGAGCACCGAGTAGCTCACCGGTTTTCTTGTCAAACACGGTTTTAACAAAACCTTCTGCCTCACCCAGCGCAATTGCCTTGCCGTTACCGATGAAGGGGAACTTGCCGACCCGTATATCATGTCCTGCGTCTTTCGCCGCCGCTTCAGTCATGCCAACGCTGGCCACTTGTGGCCTGCAATATGTGCAACCCGGGATGTTGCCGGTGTCCATAGGGTGAACATTGGGTAAGCCCGCCATTTTTTCGACGGCGATGATGCCTTCGTGACTTGCCTTGTGCGCTAGCCACGGTGGTCCCGCCACATCACCCAGCGCCCAAACACCAGGCACTCCGGTCTGGCCGTAGCCATCAATGACAATATGGCCGCGGTCAACCTTCACGCCGATGTTATCAAGGCCAATATTTTCCACATTGCCGGTGATGCCAATGGCTAAAATCACTCGATCAACGGTGATTTCTTCTTTTTTACCACCGGTTTCAACAACACACGTGACGTTGGTTTTACCTTTTTTCAGCTCAGTTACTGACGCAGACTTCTTGATCGTCATGCCTTGCTTTTTGAAAGACTTTTCCGCAAACGCGGAAACTTCGGCATCTTCAACCGGCAATATGCGATCCATCATCTCGACGACAGTGACATCGCTGCCCAGTTCGTTGAAGAAACTGGCAAACTCAATACCGATAGCTCCGGAACCAATCACCAAAAGCTTTTTGGGCATGGTGTTGGGATTCAATGCGTGACGATAGCTCCATACAAGCTCGCCGTCGGCTTTCAGATGCGGTAATTCGCGCGCGCGGGCACCTGTGGCGATAATGATATTTGTGGCGGTCAGCTCGCTGGAGCCACCCTTTGCGTCTTTGACCGTGAGTGTATTCGCGGTTTTGAAGGACGCCTCGCCTGCAATATGAGTAACCTTGTTTTTTTTGAATAGGCCTTTAATGCCGCCGGAAAGTTGGCTGGCCACGCCCCGGCTTCGTTTCACAATGGTGGCGAAGTCATAGTCCACCGAGCCAATTTTAAGGCCGTAATCTGCGCCGTTTTTTGCAAGATGATAAATCTCAGCGGAACGTAGTAGCGCTTTAGTTGGTATGCAGCCCCAGTTCAGGCAAATTCCGCCCAGGTTTTCGCGCTCAACACAGGCCACATTCATGCCTAGTTGTGCTGCGCGTATCGCTGCCACATAACCACCTGGCCCACCGCCAATAACAATCAAATCAAAAGATTTACTCATATCAATTTCCAATTATGTAGGCTTTTGAAAAGCGCTAAATTCGTTCGTGGTTTTCTTGGCGAAGCGGGCTGTCAATACCGCCGGTGTGATCGGTATTGCCGTTTTCAATGATCAGTACGCTACAGCCATCCGGCGCGTAGGGTTTATGCTCAACCCCTTTCGGCACCACCAGTATCTCGCCCTGCTCCAGCCATACTTGGCGGTCGCGAAAATCGATACGAAGTCGTCCTTCAACCACCTGAAAAAACTCGTCTTGCTCATCGTGCTGATGCCAGATGAAGTCGCCTTCCAATTTGGCGACATAAACCTGAAAATTATCGATATTGGCGACTATTTTTGGTGTCCAGGTGTCGGAAAATGTTTCCAGCTTTTTGGGCAGGTTAATCGGGTCCATGGTCCCCTCCTATAAAAGCATTGTGATCGGATCTTGGATGAAGCCTTTGAACGCTTTCAGAAATTCCGCACCTACCGCGCCGTCAACAGCCCGGTGGTCACAAGAGATTGTGCAACTCATAACCGTGGCGACGGCAAGCGCACCATCCTTGATCACGGGGCGCTGTTCGCCCGACCCGATTGCTAGTATGGCGCCTTGCGGCGGATTGATGACTGCAGAGAATTCCTTGATGCCCATCATACCCAAATTGGAAATCGAGAACGTGCCACCAGCGTAATCTTCGGGCATCAGTTTGCCGTCGCGGGCTTTCAATGCCAGTTCTTTGGTGGTGTTGGCGATGTCAGCTAAACCTAATTGATCGGCACCGCGTACAACCGGCGTAACTAAGCCGCCTTCAATGGCAACCGCCATGGAAATATCGACGCGCTCGTACCAATACATTTTGTCCCCGGCGAACTGCACGTTTGCGGCGGGTACTTTCTTTAAGGCGAGCGCTGAGGCACGGATGATGAAATCATTGACCGATATTTTGATGCCGCTATCAGCAAGCTTTTCGTTCAGCTCCTTGCGTTGCGCTAGCAATTCATCCAGCTCACATTCTACAGTCAGATAGAAATGCGGCACTGTGGTTTTGGATTCTGTCAAGCGTTTGGCGATGGTCTTGCGCATGTTCGACAAACGTTCTTCACGGAACGGGATGTCGTCGTGCGGCGGATAATAATCGCTGGAAGGCTGTGCGGATGGTTTGCTCGTGGTAGGCGCAGGTGCGGCAACTGGTGCAGGCGCTGTACCGCCTGCAAGCGCAGCTTCAACGTCGCGTTTGACAATACGGCCATGCGGACCAGAACCGGCGATTGCCGCAATGTCCACCCCCTCATTAGCCGCCATGCGTTTGGCGAGAGGTGAGGCCTTGATCCGACTTCCGTCTTCGGCAACATCGGTTTGCGTGGTCTTTAGCGCCGTCAGCAGGCTCATCATAGTATCGGGGGTGTCGCTTTGAGCAATTTTCGATTGAACATTGGCAGTGTCGGCAGTTGATGTAGTTGCGTTTTCGGGCATGGTAGAAGCGGAAACATTAGGCATTTTCACATCAGCAACATCTTCTCCCTCTTCCGCCAGTATTGCAATGATCTGTCCTACTGGCACACCGTCGGTTCCAGCCTCGATCAGAATTTTTGCAACTGTACCATCATCGATGGATTCTACTTCCATCGTCGCCTTGTCGGTTTCAATTTCGGCGATCACATCACCGGATGTGACGGTATCGCCTTCTTTAACCAGCCATGATGCAAGTGTGCCCTCTTCCATGGTAGGCGATAGGGCGGGCATAAAAATTTCAATAGCCATAGCTCGCTCCTAATCCTTGTAACAAACAGCTTTAACTACTGCGATAATCTTGTCTGCGTTCACAACCGCTTCTTTTTCCAGGTTGTTGGCATACGGCAGCGGTACATCAACGCTGTTCACGCGCGTTACCGGTGCATCCAGCCAGTCAAATGCCTGTTCCATCAGTTGTGCAGAAATATCACTGGCGACAGAGCATTGTGGCCAGCCCTCTTCCGCAACAACGCAGCGGTTGGTTTTCTTCACGCTGTCGATGACTGCACCAATATCCAACGGCCTAATTGTCCGCAGGTCAATCACCTCGGCGTTGATGCCCTCGGCGGCCAACATATCTGCTGCCTTCAAAGCCTCGCCGACAGTAATAGAATATGACACGATGGTCACATCGTTGCCTTCACGGAATTTACGGGCTTTTCCAATTGGCACGACATAATCTTCGACGTCTGGCACGTCGAAGTTTTCGCCGTACATCAGCTCGTTTTCCAGGAAAACCACCGGGTTGGGGTCACGGATAGCGGCCTTTAACAGGCCTTTGCAGTCAGCGGCGTCATAAGGTGCGATTACCTTCAGGCCGGGCACATTGGCATACCATGATGCGTAATTTTGACTGTGCTGTGCGCCCACGCGGCTGGCGGCACCATTGGGCCCGCGGAAGACAATAGAGCATTCCACCAAGCCGCCAGACATATAGCGGGTTTTGGCGGCTGAATTGATGATATGATCAATCGCCTGCATGGCAAAATTAAAGGTCATAAACTCGATAACGGGTTTCAGGCCATCAAACGCTGCACCAACACCCAGTCCGGCAAAGCCATGCTCAGTGATGGGCGTGTCGATTACCCGGTCAGACCCGAATTCCTCGAGCAAACCTTGGGTTACTTTGTAAGCACCCTGATATTCGGCAACCTCTTCACCCATGACAAAAACGTCCGGGTCGCGGCGCATTTCTTCGGCCATGGCGTCACGCAAGGCTTCGCGCACCGTGATTGCGGTCATTGCTGTACCGTCTGGAATGTCGGTTTCGGCCTGAGCGACCACTGGCGCCGGCGCAGCGGCGGGTGCAATTGCTGGCGCACTGGTGGCAGGTTCAGCCGGCGCGGCAGGAGCCGTGGCAGATGCAGACACGGTTAAATTGTCAGCGTCTTCGCCTTCTTCGGCTAATACGGCGATTAAAGTGCCAACTGCCACATTGT
Source organism: Alphaproteobacteria bacterium (assembly GCA_021774775.1). Classification (GTDB taxonomy): domain Bacteria; phylum Pseudomonadota; class Alphaproteobacteria; order Sphingomonadales; family Kordiimonadaceae; genus Kordiimonas. Next base: position 6,346 of record JAJFIT010000059.1, read on the forward strand.
CGGTGCCTGCATCAATCAATATCTGGGCAACTGTGCCGTCATCAATACTTTCAACTTCCATCGTTGCCTTGTCGGTTTCTATCTCGGCGATAACATCGCCAGATGTAATTGTGTCGCCGACTTTGACCAACCAAGCAGCCAGTGTGCCTTCTTCCATGGTCGGTGACAACGCGGGCATTGTAATTTCTATTGCCATGTCTGCCCCCTACGCCATTACATCTGTATAAAGTTCGGAAAGGTCCGGCTCCGGGCATTCCTGCGCGAAGTTGGCGGCATCGGCCACAACGGCCTTTATGTCTTTGTCGATCGCCTTCAGGTCAGCTTCTGACATTTCGCCCATTTTCAAAATCATATCTTTCACCCGATCAATGGCGTCATGTTCAGCGCGCATCTTCTGGACTTCTTCCTTGGAACGGTATTTGGCTGGGTCAGACATGGAGTGGCCGCGGTATCGGTATGTTTCCATCTCCAGGATTATGGGACCTTTGCCGGAACGGCAGTGCTTAACCGCTTCGTCCATTGCGCCGCGCACCGCCAAAACATTCATGCCGTCTACATGACGGCCAACGATGTTGAAGCTTTCACCGCGTCGGTACAACTGCGGTTGTGAGCTAGCGCGGCTAACGCTAGTACCCATGGCATACTGGTTGTTTTCGATAATGAAGATAACCGGCAGGTCCCAAATCTCTGCCATGTTAAAGCTTTCGTATACTTGGCCCTGGTTGGCCGCACCGTCACCGAAATAGGCAACTGAAACTAAATCAGTCTTGCGGTATTTGTTGGCAAAGCCCAACCCGGTACCAAGAGCAACCTGCGCCCCAACAATGCCGTGGCCACCAAAGAAACCGCGTGCTGGGTCAAACATATGCATTGAGCCGCCTTTGCCTTTCGACACGCCACCGGACCGTCCGGTCAGTTCTGCCATAACGGCTTTGGGATCAGTGCCAAGTGCGAGCATGTGACCATGTTCACGATAGCCAGTGATAACCTTGTCTCCGTCCTTCAATGCGGTTTGAACGCCTACTGCGATGGCCTCTTGCCCAATATATAAATGGCAGAATCCTCCAATTAATCCCATCCCGTACATCTGACCGGCTTTTTCTTCGAAGCGTCGGATCAGCAGCATCTGTCTGTAGAATTCTTCCAGCTCTGCATTGGTGGCCTTGTAAACAGGCGCTTTCGCAGTGCGTTTTCGGGGCGACGCCGTCGCCTTGGTGGTGGATTTTTTTGTGGTCATGTCGGCCTTTCTGGAAAGGTCGCGGGACGGCAAGTCCCAGCTACTTGAGAACAACCCTAGAAATACCTCGGAATATTCGATTTGGCAACATGATATAAATTGTTGAAATGGTTAGATATTATTCACTTAACAGGCTTTTGGTTAAGTGCGCAGCAGAAAGGCAGGCTATTTCAATATTATAATAACTTCGTCGGGATGAGCAAATCCGAGCCGATTGCGCACCTGTTCTTCCAGCATGTCAGGGTCAACCGCTTGACGAGATAGTGCAGTAGTTTTCATAATCATATAATTTCGTGCTGCACGAATAGCGGCCGCCTCTGCGGACAATTCAATTTCTTGCTGTTGCAGTGCCCGAAGAGCATGGATGCTATTGTCGCCCTGGAAGGCGTGAAAAGTGAAATAGGCAACCAAAAACAGCGACAGGCCCGACGGCCAATTGCGCTTCAAACCAAGAATGATATGTCCGACTCGATCCACGATTCGAATCATACAGTCCCGAGTCGCGAAAGCAAGAGGAAAAGCTCATTTTCAGATAGAAATGGGACGCTTTGTCAAAGTAAAGTTGGCCTATCCGTTTCGCAGGCCAGCAAGCCGAGAGACCAGACTGCGTGGCTGATGACCTTGCGGAGTATGATCTTCGAGCAACGCACGAATTTCGTGCATGGCCGCCCCGATGATGGGGGCACCATAATATCCTCCAGCCTTTAGGTGAAGCCGAAAAGCTTCAGCAGTATTCAAGATGTTTTCGCTGTAATCCTGCCAGCTAACGGCACCCTGTGGCACCGCGGAAACTTTGGCGTGAAGGGTCATCATAGTGAAATGGTCTTGCGCAGCATCTGGGTCACCGGATGCTGTTATGCGCCTGTTCTGGGCGACAGAATAATGAAACAAGGCATTCAAAAACGCCTTGGCTTCGCTGTCGATATCGGTTTTTGTAAACATACTATATATTTAGGCCGTTTTAGTGGCCGAAATATGGCTTCGTACATTATTTTTTACAATTCAATGGGCTGCAGTCGAAGCGCCTGACACTGGCGTTATCTTTTGAGGATAGACTCACCCGCATAAACAGCCGTAGCACCTAGTTCTTCTTCGATGCGCATGAGCTGATTGTATTTAGCTAACCTGTCAGAGCGTGCCAGTGACCCGGTTTTGATCTGTCCGCAATTGAGAGCAACGGCCAAGTCTGCGATCGTGGCGTCTTCGGTTTCGCCGGACCGGTGCGACATAACCGATGAATACCGGGCCCGGTGGGCCATATCCACTGCCTGCATTGTTTCGGACAGCGTGCCAATTTGGTTGACTTTCACGAGGATCGAGTTTGCAACGCCCTGCTCTATGCCATCAGACAAACGTGCAGGATTCGTTACAAACAAATCATCACCAACCAGCTGGCATTTGTTGCCGATGGCGTCGGTTAGGGCTTTCCATCCGGCCCAATCGTCCTCATCCATACCGTCTTCAATAGAAATGATTGGGTAGCGGGCAACAAGGTCTGCCCAATAATCCACCATTTCCGCGCTCGACAATTTTTTGTCTTCGCCTTTCAGGTGGTAAACACCGTCTGAATAAAACTCCGATGCTGCCGCATCCATCGCAAGGTAGACATCGCCACCGGCTTTGTAGCCGGCGCTTTCTATAGATGTCATGATGAATTTGATGGCGTCTTCTGTGCCAGCGAGATTAGGGGCAAAACCGCCTTCGTCGCCCACTGCAGTATTGTGCCCTGCCGCTTTAAGTTTGTCTTTCAATTCGTGAAAAATCTCTGCGCCGATACGAATAGCGTCTGCACAGCTTCCGGCTTTCACCGGCATGATCATAAATTCTTGTACATCGATAGGGTTATCTGCATGTTCGCCGCCATTTATGATATTCATCATGGGTACCGGTAACACATGGGCATGGGCACCACCGATATAGCGGTATAGTGGTACGGCCAGGCTGTTTGCGCTGGCCTTGGCGATTGCCATGGAAACACCCAAAATGGCGTTTGCGCCCAACCGGCTTTTGTTGTCGGTACCATCTAGGTCTTTCATAATCTGGTCAATTGCCAGTTGTTCTTCGCTGTCCAGCCCGATCAAGGCATCATAGAGCTCGCCGTTTACTGCATCCACTGCACCCAGCACTCCTTTGCCGCGATAGCGGGCGCCGCCGTCGCGTAGTTCTACCGCTTCGTGTGCACCTGTAGAAGCCCCAGACGGAACCGCCGCCCTGCCAAAAGCACCATCTTCCAGAAAAACGTCGACTTCTACAGTTGGGTTACCCCGGCTATCAAGAATTTCGCGGCCTATGATGTCGATAATTGCGGTCATTTGGTGGTTCCTACTTTGATGGATTAGCGGGGGAATAGTGACGATTTCATAACCTGTTCCCCCCTAGCCTGCAAGGACTACCACTTGATTGCGGACCAATAAAATGGTCATGATTGGTCAACATTTGAATTTCGCAATCCGAAGGGGTAACTCATGGCTGGAAATCTTAAAGCGATACTGACACTTGGAATGCTATCTATGTCGGCACATATCGTTTACGCCTTTGAAAACAACGATGATTATGTGGAGCTGTACCGCCAACAAAACGAATTGCGGATTCTTAATGATTTTAGAGACTTTCTATCTATTCGCAACACAGCTGCTCGACCTGACGATCAGCAAAAAAATGCAGAGTGGATCGTTGAGTATATTGGCAAGCGTGGATTTGCATCGGAAATTGTTCGCGCCGGTGGTGCGCCATATGTAATTGCCGAGAAAACAGTGCCAAGTGCTACAAAAACAGTTTTATTTTATGTACACTTTGACGGCCAGCCGACCATTTCTGCAAATTGGGCAAGCCCACCATTTACTCCTACACTGCGAACTGGTGCCATCGAAAAAGGCGCACAGGACCTGCTTTGGCCAACAAAAGGCACCCCTATTAACCCCGAATGGCGGTTATTTGCGCGTTCTGCAGGTGATGATAAAGCACCTATCATAGGTTTGATGGCAGCGCTGGACGCGATGGAAGCGGCGGGTATATCGCCGTCGATCAATATTAAATTGATATTGGATGGTGAAGAGGAAAAAGGCAGCCCAACCCTCAATGGGGTTTTAAAAGCTTATGGTGATCGACTGAAAAGCGATTTGATTCTATTTTGTGATGCGCCGCTGCATCAAAGCGGTAACCGACAACTTGTATATGGTATGCGCGGGTCCATGACTCTTGAACTTACGGCATATGGTCCGCTAAGGCCTTTACACAGCGGGCACTACGGTAATTGGGCGCCGAGCCCGAATGATACGTTGATGCGGGCTCTTATCAGCCTGAAAAATGAGGACGGCAGTATTGCTGTTGAAGGATATTACGGTGACGTGCCACCGCCAAATGCCGCTGAACGCGCAGCGATAGCAGCAATACCGGACATAGACGGGCAATTGAAAAAGGAACTCGCAATTGCGGAACGGGAGCAGCCCGGCAAGCGGATTGAAGAACTTGTTATGGAACCGGCGATCGTAATCAAAGGGTTTCAAGGCGGCGGTGTGGAAGGAAAATCCCGTAATATTATCCAGCCAACCGCACAAGCATCAATTAATTTAAGATTGGTGAAAAATCAAACTCCAAGCGGCGTAAAACAAAAAATCGAGACTCATTTCAAAGCCAAAGGGTATCATATTGTTCGTCGGCAACCTTCGTTGGAAGATCGGCGCGCATACGGTAAGATCCTTAAACTCGATTGGCGGCCAGGCGCATACGGAGCGTTTAAAACACCGCTGGACGGTGTGGAATCATTAAAGCTAGTTGAAATTCTTAACGCCATTGATGGCAACCCAACCATGCAAACCCCGACCCTTGGTGGTAGTTTGCCAATTGTTTTGTTTGAAGAAAATCTGGCCGCTCCAATTATCGTTTTGCCGATTGCAAACCACGATAATAACCAGCATGGGCGAAATGAGAATATCAGGCTGCAAAACCTGTGGGATGCCATCGATATTTATGCGGCAGTGATCGAGAAATACGGGTTAGACTAAATCACCTCGAGGCAGTTGAGGAGCCGAGCTTGTATTTGTCTTCCAGGCTGTAATACAGCTCGCGCACCCGGTCGACGTAAGTTGGCGACAGGGTATGTCCCATTCCTTTCATCATCAATTCTATTTTTGATTGTAGGTCAGCCAGGTTAACGCGTTTTTCATCGACTTCCGGTTCGTAAAGCACCCGGATTTCAGTTTCACTAAGCAGGGCGTCCAGACGCGGTAACGTCCACATTGAAAATCCCTCTGAGAAACGGCGCATGTCCATCAAGTTATCGCGCAGGTGTCGCCAGGTCATTTGCTGACCGAGTGAGCGTAGTTCCTGAATGCGCAATCGTAACTGTAAAGACTTGGTATCTCGGTCTTTTGAGAAGGCATAGGTGCGGGCCGCGGCAAAATACTGGGTCGATGCGCGGTAATCGCCCACCTTTGCTGTTGCATTTGCCGCTGCGATGTTAAGGGTGAGCCTGCGTGAAGCCGGTAAATTTATTGGCTGAAGCTTTAGGGCTAATTGCCAGGCTTCCGCGACACGTGATTTGTCCTTTCTGCTTGTGGCAGATTTCGCTCGGATAAGCGCTAAATCACGCGCTACCACATTGCTGGTGCCGTAATAATGAACAAGGTCAGAGAAGGCCTTCTCAATAGCTCGGTCCCCGTCGAACAGTTTTTCGACGTCGCTGGTACCAGCATATTGTTTGGTTATCTGTGTTGCATACTGCAGGGCGGCGAACGCCCTTTCCTGCCGATCAGCAGAAACGCCTAGCGACGGAAAAAATAGCAAAAACACTGTGGCAACCAGTAATTTTAAGCGCATAACAACCTCGTTTTGAAAGTCGAACACAAAGCTCAAGTGATAGGCAAACTTTGCAGCCAGCCTGTATCATGTAAAGGTAAATGCAAAAAAGGGGCCGAAAGCCCTAAATTCAGAATCAAACGATAATTTTCTATTAAACCAGACGGCTTTGAGCTACGGCTGCTTTGACAAAGCTTGCAAATAACGGGTGGGGTTCAAATGGCTTTGATTTGAGCTCAGGATGATATTGTACGCCGACAAACCAGGGATGGTCAGGAATTTCAATTATCTCGGGCAGCTCGCCGTTAGGCGACATACCAGAAAATAGAACGCCAGATTCCTCAAGTTTCTTCACATATCCTACGTTTACCTCATAGCGGTGACGATGGCGTTCGGAAATCTTGGTTTTGCCGTATATCTCGGCGACACGCGACCCTTCTTTCAGGACGGCGTCATAGGCCCCTAATCTCATGGTACCGCCCAGATCGGTTTCCTCTGTGCGCTTTTCAACACTGCCATCCGAGCGAACCCACTCAGTGATCAATCCAACAACCGGATTGTTGTGTTCTTCAAACTCGGTTGAACCAGCGTCATTGAACCCAGCCAGGTGGCGTGCGGCTTCTACTGTTGCCATCTGCATACCGAGGCAAATACCGAAATAGGGAATTTTACGCTCACGCGCGAAGCGGGCTGCGGCAATTTTACCTTCGGTGCCGCGTTTGCCGAAGCCGCCTGGCACCAGAATAGCATGGACATTGTCCAGCTGAGTGATGGCGTCGTCCTGTTCAAAAACTTCGGATTCGATCCATTCAATGTTCACTTTGACTCGGTTGGCGATACCGCCGTGTGTGATCGCCTCATTAAGCGATTTATAGGCATCTTTCAGGCCGGTATATTTGCCTACCACCGCAATGGTGACCTCGCCTTCCGGGTTTTCAATACGGTCGGTTATGTCTTCCCACCGAGAAAGATTAGGGGACTGTGAATGCGCCAGGCCGAAGGCTTTCAGCACTTCTGTGTCCAGTCCCTCATTGTGGTAGCTGACCGGTACCGCATAAATGGATGAGCTATCAAGTGCCGGGATTACTGATGTTTCCGGCACATTGCAGTAAAGCGACATCTTGCGTCGCTCACTATCGGGGATTGGGTGCTCGGACCGACAAATCAGGATATCCGGCTGAATACCAATTGAACGCAGGTCACGCACGCTGTGCTGGGTTGGCTTGGTTTTCAACTCGCCTGCCGCGGCAAGATAAGGCACCAATGTCAAGTGGCAAAAAATAGATCGGCCACGACCCAGGTCGATGGACAGCTGGCGAATAGCTTCCATAAAAGGCGCTGCCTCGATATCACCTGCGGTGCCACCAACTTCACATAGCATGAAATCGATGCCGTCCTGTTCGCCGAGAGCAAATTCCTTGATTGCATCCGTAACATGCGGAATTACTTGTACGGTGCCGCCCAGATAGTCGCCCTTGCGTTCTTTGCTAATTATTTTCTGGTAAATTCTACCTGAGGTAATGTTGTCGCTTTGGCGCGAGGTAACACCGGTAAAACGCTCATAGTGTCCGAGGTCCAGATCGGTTTCTGCGCCGTCATCGGTAACGTAAACTTCACCGTGCTGATAAGGGCTCATTGTGCCTGGGTCTACATTTAAATAGGGGTCAAGTTTGCGTAAACGCACAGAATATCCGCGTGCCTGCAAAAGCGCACCAAGCGACGCTGACAAAAGACCCTTGCCCAACGAGCTAACCACACCACCGGTAATAAAAATGTATCGTGTCATAAAACCCCTCAAGCTGACAAATTGCCAGCTCCTATCGCCAAAACCCAGTTTCTCTCATCTGTTTTTGCCCAACCTCACCGGGAGAGAGGTTGCACAAAAGAGAAGCGGGGGCTCTTGGCCCCCGCGTTAAAGTCTCTTATCCCTGCCCGTCCTCAGGGACGGTTGGAACTTCGGGTAGTATATTTTCGGGCGCTGCCGGTTCCTGTTCGGCTGCTTGCTCGATCACCGAAGCATTTTCATTGTTGTTTGCAGCGTACCAGCCAAGCAACAATGAATTGGCCAAAAATATAATAGCGAGCCACTTTGTTGTTTTGGAAAGCATGTCACCAGCACCGCGCGCTGTCATCATGCCGCCCGCGCCGCCGCCAATACCCAGCGCGCCGCCCTCTGATCGTTGCAGCAGGATGGTCGTTACCATCGCAATCGCGACAATCAGGTGTATGGTCAATAAAATTGTTTCCATCGATTAATTCCGTTCGGATTGCAGGTCTGTATATATAACCTGTATCAAAGCGCGGTTTCTATATCAAATCGCCTATGGTTGCCAAGGGTAAATTCACTATTTTCGGTATGCGTCTATAATACCGTCGAAATCTGTGGCTTTCAGACTGGCGCCCCCAACCAGGGCACCGTCAACATTTTCAACTGTCATCAGTTCGTCAGCGTTAGACGCTTTAACCGATCCACCATATAATATTGGCACCATACTACCCTGCTCGCCGAACCGTTTAACAAGTGCAGACCTGATCGCAGCATGCACTGTTGCCACATCGCCTGTTGTCGGCGTGCGGCCAGTGCCAATCGCCCATACCGGTTCGTAGGCAATGACGGTATTGCTGGCGGTCGCAGACGCAGGGACTGAACCCTCAAGCTGGCTAATAACAACAGAAAGCGTTTCATCCGCATCGCGCTCGCCCTCGGTTTCGCCGATACAAATTATCGCATTAAGTCCGGCTAATTGGGCCGCAGTGGCCTTGCTGGAAACAAGGTCGTTTGATTCGCCGTGGTCGGCGCGTCGTTCTGAATGGCCCAGGATCACAAAGGTTGCACCCGTGTCGGCAATCATATCTGCGGAAATATCGCCGGTGTGCGCACCGGAAACATTGAAGTGACAATCCTGCGCGCCAACTGCCAGGTCGTCAGAGACCAGGCTAGCGAATTGGCTCAGGAGCGTGAAGGGCGGGCAAATTAATACCCTGCAGTCAGGTTTCGTTTTTGATGACAAAAATGAATTTATCGCATCAATTTGCTCAAAGCTTTGTTTCAAGCCATTCATTTTCCAGTTACCGGCCACTATCGGGCTTGGTACTGCCATAGGATACGCTCCTTAAATTAGATGGTCTGTTACATTCGATTGCGTCAGGTCGCCAGTGAGCCACCTCGTAAAAAAGTGATTAGCAAATTTCCCGATTGCTGACCAGTTAAGATAACGAGAAACGCCGTGAATGTGACTGATAATCGTTGCCGGGCTTGTGTTTCAGTATCGTCGGCGGTATGGATGCTCAATTATATTTTTCTGGGTTTCCGAAGTAACTAAACGGAAGTCTGTTTGTTGAGTTGAAATAAGGGAGCAACAGCGAATGCTGCTCAAATTGCGTGGGGGTTTAAACTCCTTCTTTGTCACTATATTGTTAGGCCTTCTGATAGCGGCTTTTGCCATTTTCGGCATCGGTCCCGGAATGCTGACCGGATCTAACCAGTCTGTCGCCAAAGTTGGCGATACTGAGGTGTCGACAAACCGGTTCTTCAACGCAGTGCAACAACGTGCTCAAACTTTGCAAGCACAGTTCGGCGGCCAGTTCAGTACGCCGCAACTGGTTCAAATGATGCAGCTTGACCAGCAAATATTAAACCAGATGCTGGTCGAGGCGTCGGTAAAAGAACATGTGTCGTCGCTTGGACTGCGCGCCACTGACAAACAAACAGCAACGGAACTCAGGGGCTTTGAGGCTTTCACTAATCTGGACGGCAGTTTTAGCCAACAATTGATGCTGCAGGCTTTGCGCCAAAACAATATCAACGAAAGCGAATTGCTCAATGATTTACGCTCTGGCATTGCTCGTCAGCAGCTGATCGAAAGTTTCATCGTTGAAGACATGATTCCGCGGGATTTGGCGAACCAGCTATATATTTGGCAGGCTGAACGCAGGCAGGCGTCTTTGATTAACTTTGCCGCCAGTGAAATTACAGGCGTGACAGCACCGACAGATGAACAGACACAAGAACATTATGATGCCAATAAAGCATCCTATATGACGGCCGAGCGTCGTTCATATGACTATGTATTGTTAACCCCCGCCTATTTTGCCGCGCAGGTGGAAATTCCTGCAGGCACCATCGAGGCAGATTACCAAAGCCGGTCGGCCGAGTTTGGGGCATCTGAGTTGCGAACAATATTTCAAGCTATTTTTGACACTGAACAGGATGCCAATGATTTCATCACTACGGTAGCGGGCGGAGCAGACTTTACTGAAACTGCCGTTGCCAGCACTGAGTTTGCCGCCAATGAAATTGATCTCGGCGATAATACCCGTGCGGACATGGAAGCCGAGTTTAACACTGCAGCCGCCGACCTTGTTTTCTCACTCGAAGAAAACAAACCGTCTGCGCCATTTGAAGACATTGGTGGCTGGAGCGTTTTCATGGTGCCTTCAATCACCATTATTGAAGGCAAAAGCTTTGACGACGTGAAAGCCGAGCTTGAGCAAGAGTATCGAAACGACGAAGCAATCAATACGCTGTTTGATTTCCAAAATAGTATTAACGATGCAATGGAAGAATCAGGTGACTTGAAAACAGTTGCGACCACGCTGGGTATTCCGCTTGCGCAGATTGTAGGTGTTGACGCTCAGGGCCAGGGCGCGGACGGCAGTCAGGTTGTTACTCAACAAAATGAATATATCGTCCAGTCTGCAGTGTTTCGGGAAGAATTGGGAGCGGAAGCCACAATTACTGACTTAAATCCAACCGATGCAACAGCCGGTTTTTTTCTGTTTAATTTAATAGAGATTACATCCCCTGCCCAACAGGAACTTGAAACTGTTCGCGGCGCTGTTGTCGCCGATTGGACTGCGAAAGCAAAGCAGGCAAAGGCTGGAGAAATTGCCGAAGCGGCTGTTGAACGACTAAAGAACGGCGAAGCAGCGGAGTTGATAGCAGAAGAACTTGGCGGTATTTCCTTTGATGCTAAAAATGTTGCGCGAACAGGCGACAGTAACTCCGGGGTTGCAGCGAACATCCGCAATTTGATTTTTGACCTGGACAAGGGTGCCGTCGACAGCGCCGCAGCGGCTGACGGTAACGGATATGTTGTTGTAAAAATTATTGATGCATCTGCTGGCAACCCAGAGACTGCAGAAACGGCGGTGAATACTTTGCTCGACAAATTGAATGCTGACTTTCAGGAAGAATTGTTTGTCCAGTATCAGGCCTATTTGGCAACGCGGTACCCTGCCGAAGTCAATAGTTTGTTGATCCAGCAATTGTTCAGCCCTGAAAACTTCCAACGGTGACGCCAGAGTTGGACTTTACTGAATTTTCTCGCCGCTATAACCTGGGTGAGCCACAAGTATTGTATCAATCACTTGTCGCTGATCTGGACACGCCTGTTTCGGCCTTTATGAAGGTAACCAAAGGCGAAAAATACTGCTGTCTGCTGGAATCAGTTGAGGGCGGAGACACGCGGGGCCGCTATTCGATCATAGGCCTGAAGCCCGATATTATTTGGCGCAATGACGGCAGCAATACTCAGGTATGCCGCGCGGTATCTGATACAGACGCGCCTGTTTACGCGAAAATGGACGGCGACCCGCTTGATTGTTTGCGCAAGCTGATCGATGAGAGCCTGATCGACCTGCCGCATCCGTTGCCGCCGATGGCTGCGGGGCTGGTTGGTTATATGGCTTATGACATGGTTCGCCAGATGGAGGATATTGGCCCTGCCCGGCCTGATCCTTTGAATTTACCAACGTCTATTTTCATCCGCCCAACTGTAATGGCGATATTTGACAGCGTAACCAATCTTGTGACTGTCGTTACTCCTGTGCGACCAGTTGCAGGCCTGGATGCCCGTGCGGCGTTTGATAATGCACAATTGTTGATAGATCAAATGATTGATCGGCTGGACGCGCCGCTGCCGATCAACGAGTCTATTGCCGCTCCAAAAATTGAAGAGCCAATATCCAACACCCCGAAGCAACGCTATTTGGATATGGTCAGAAAAGCGCAAGACTATATTCTTACCGGCGACATTTTTCAGGTGGTGTTAAGCCAGTGCTTTACCATGCCGTTTGAATTGCCTGCATTTTCTCTGTACCGCGCGTTGCGCCGCACTAACCCCTCGCCTTTTATGTACCATCTGGCTTTCGATGATTTTTCCATCGTTGGATCAAGCCCGGAAATTTTGGTGCGTTTGCGAGACGATGAAATTACGATTCGCCCGATCGCTGGCACGAGGCCACGCGGCAGTGATGTTGATACCGATAACGCCTTGACCAATGAATTGTTGTCTGACGAGAAAGAACTGGCAGAGCATTTGATGCTGCTTGACCTGGGCCGCAACGATGTTGGCCGCGTCGCCAAAGCCGGAACCGTTGAAGTTACTGCGCGCAACAGCGTGGAATATTACTCCCACGTTATGCACATTGTCTCCAATGTGATTGGTGAAATAGACCCACAATTTGACGCTATTGATGCGCTGTCTGCGGGTTTTCCTGCCGGAACTGTTTCAGGCGCGCCAAAAATTCGCGCTATGGAAGTGATCGACGAATTGGAAATAGAGGCCCGCGGGCCGTATGCCGGCAGTGTTGGTTATTTCAGCGCAAATGGTTCAATGGACACGGCGATTGTGCTTAGAACTGCGATAGTCAAGGACGGTAACATGCATGTACAGGCTGGCGCTGGCGTTGTGGCGGACAGTGATCCGGACGCCGAGCACCAGGAATGCGTGAACAAAGCACATGCACTGGTTGTTGCAGCGAAAGAAGCCTTGCGCTTTGCCTCATCAAACCGGGGTTAATGTAGGTTTTCTGCGATTTTGCTTTGCTGAATGTCTATTTTCTCAGCCATTATCTGGCTAATAGGAACCAATCTGAACCCCTTGAAGGCCAGAGTTTTTTGCCATTTTTTTAGGGCCGCGAGTGTTTCCGGGTATGGGTGCCCGATAGCTACCGCATAGCCTCTCAGTTTCGCTATTCGCTCAGTTGTTTCAAGCTGGCGGCTGATATAGGTAGCGTCGCGCTCGTTATCGAGGAATACATCCCGCGCTAAAAATGGTACATCAATCGCTTTTGCTGCACGTTGACCCACGCTTTTGGGGGTTGTCAGACTGTCTACAAACAGCAATCCCTGGCGGCGCAAGCGGGCCATCAATCGCACCATCAATGCGGGATCTTCAGTCAATCGGCTGCCCATATGGTTATTGATGCCCACATAGCCTTCAAACCGGGTTAGATTCCATTCCAGGCGTGTGCCGAATTCGTCGAAACTCAGGCCCGTCAGCAAGGCATTTTTACCCGGGTCGGCGCTAAGGCGGTGAGACTGCATCGGTAGATGAACCATCAGTTCATGGCCCGCGGCTTTCACACTGGCTGTTTGCTGCGCCAAATTATCGGCATAAGGAAGATACGCCAGTGTGTATGGCCCCGGGACGGCCGCCAGATAGTTTGTGGCCTGTTGGTCTAGCCCCAGGTCATCAATGATGATTACGATTTTGGGAGCAATAGTTGCTTCAGCTTTGGCCGCGAACTCTCGCCATGCCGGTTTTTGAATTTGGGGGACCGCCGCACTTATGGCCTCAAGTGATACGTCTTCGGCTGGAACTTCATTGTCGCGGTATTCTTCGATAATTGCAGCTATGTCACCGTCAGCGACTTCAAGAGGCTCGTCAACATGGTCTTCCAGACTGCGGTTATAAAGCGCAAACATAAGTCCTGCGAACACAGTCAGCACCAGCGCCGTGTATACGGTAATCAGGAAGTTTTTGTTTTTGGAAATAAGCAATGGCTGTTTTTTCATCAGGTTTGGGTCAATTACGAATTATTTACTCGATCAGTGACAAGTGTCCTTGCTTGCTAAAAGCCTGCACAATAGAATGCCCAACAAATGGCCCGGCAATCGGTTTCAGCATGAGCAATCGAAGTTAGTATCAATGTATATCCTAATCGATAATTACGACAGCTTTACCTACAATTTGTATCATTATCTAAATGATTTGGGCGCTGATGTGGCAGTGCACCGAAATGATCAAATTTCTGTCGATGCAGTTATTGAACAAAAGCCGACGGGCATTATTATCAGTCCGGGCCCCTGTACACCCAATGAGGCAGGCATTTGCCTCGATTTGGTTGGGAAAGCCAAAGCAAATGTGCCTATTTTAGGCGTCTGTCTTGGCCATCAGTCTATCGCGCAGGCATTTGGCGGCAAAATTGTTCGCGCGCCCTATGTAATGCACGGCAAAACGAGCGAAATGCATCATGGCGCAGACGGTGTTTTCAAGGGCTTGCCTTCGCCTTTTTTAGCCACGCGGTATCATTCGCTTACGGTTGACCCTACCAGCGTGCCCGACTGCCTTACAGTCACCGCCAAAACCACAGACGGGATCATTATGGGACTTCGGCATAATGATTATGACCTGCATGGTGTCCAGTTTCACCCGGAAAGCATTGCGTCGGAACAAGGGCATTCACTGATCAAGAATTTCCTTGAATTATGCGAAGCCAAGGTGGCCGAATATGCCTGAGTTTAATGAATTGCTGGGGGACCTTGCCGACGGCCGCAAGCTCAATGCTGATCAGGCAGAGGCTGCTTTTGAGCAAATTATGGAGGGCGGTGTTGAGCCGCTGCAATTGTCCGCATTTCTGATGGCGCTGAGGGTGCGCGGCGAAACTGTTGACGAAATAATCGGCGGTGCAAAAGTTCTTCGAAACCGGGTTCTTTCCCTGGATGCACCGGCAGGCGCGGTTGATACATGCGGCACCGGCGGAGATGGCTCAGGTACTTACAATATATCAACCGCCGCTGCGATCGTGACGGCGGCGGCTGGTTCGGTTGTTGCCAAACACGGCAATCGGTCGGTCTCATCCAAGTCTGGTTCGGCTGATGTTTTGAAGGCGCTCGGTGCAAATTTTGATATTCAAGTTGCGGACCATGAAGAAAGCCTGAAGCGCTTTGGTTTTACCTTCATGTTTGCCCCAGCGCACCACCATGCAATGAAACATGTGGCTCCGGTGCGCTCGGCCCTCAAGCTGCGGACCATATTCAATCTGATCGGTCCACTCTCTAATCCGGCTAAAACCAAACACCAGATTTTAGGTGTTTACGACAAACGGTGGTTGCGCCCGATGGCAGAAGTGCTGCGAGTTCTTGGCAGCAAGCATGTGTGGGTGGTGCACGGTGAAGACGGATTGGATGAATTAACAGTAACCGGCAAAACCTTTGTTGCAGAATTAAAAGGCGGAAGCATTACTGAATTTGACGTTTCTCCGGCTGACGCCGGCTTGCCGGTCTCACCGCTTGAAAACCTGAAAGGTGGAGACGCTAAAGAAAATGCCCAAGCTATCACTGCCCTACTGGCGGGCGATGCATCCAGCTACCGCGACATTGTTGTCCTGAACAGTGCTGCGGCATTATTGGTAAGCGGTGTTGCGGAAAATCTTGCGGACGGAGCCCGGCGAGCAGCTGCGGCAATTGATAATGGCAAAGCAAAATCATTGTTGGCTGAATGGATCGCCTTCACTAACCAAACGGGCATGGGCGGGTAACATGCAAACAAACCACAAGGACATATTGGCAGAAATTTGTGATCGAAAGCGCGCTCATGTTGCTGGGCGAAAAGCGCAGGTTAGTGAGGCTGCGTTGGTCGGCAAACTCAACGGTGTTGATCTGCCCCGGGGCTTTGCAAAGGCACTCCAACAAAGCATCGAAAACGGTCAATATGGCTTTATTTGCGAAATTAAAAAAGCCAGTCCGTCCAAAGGATTAATCAGACCGCGCGACTTTGACCCCGCGACGCTCGCGGCAGCATACGAAAGCGGGGGTGCAACATGCTTGTCGGTTTTAACCGATGAACCATATTTTCAGGGTCTAGACGCCTATCTGCAAGAGGCACGGTCTGCCTGTTCACTGCCGGTGCTGCGAAAAGACTTTATGGTAGACCCTTATCAGATCATTGAATCCCGCTCGTTGGGAGCAGATTGTATTTTACTAATTATGGCCGCGCTTGACGATAGTTTGGCGAACGAAATGGAATGCGCAGCGGTAGAGCTCGGCATGGATGTCCTGATTGAAGTGCATAATGCTGAAGAATTGGAGCGCGCGCTTAACCTCAAAAGTCAATTGATCGGCGTTAATAACAGAAACCTGAAAACAATGGATGTTAGTCTGGACAATACGCTGACACTGGTGCCGGCGTTGCCGAAGGGCAGAATTGCGGTCGCAGAATCCGGGCTGCGAAACGCAGACGATCTAAGTGCATGCGCGGCTGTTGGAGCGAATTGTTTCCTGATCGGCGAGACCTTTATGCGCCAAGATGATGTTGCCAGGGCAGTGATGGCCCTGCAAAAGGATGTTGCGTGAGTAGGTTAAGTCATACCGATGAAGCTGGCGCAGCGCGCATGGTTGATGTGGGCGATAAAAGCGTTACCAAACGTGTAGCGGTGGCCGAAGCGCAGGTTCGCATGCTGCCCGCTACTGCCGAGCTCATCAAGTCAAACAGTCTTAAAAAAGGCGACGTGTTAGCCGCTGCGCGCCTCGCCGGTGTTATGGCGGCAAAAAAGACATCTGATTTGATACCGCTTTGTCATCCGTTGGCCATAACAAGCGCACTCGTTGATTTTTCCTGGGTGAGTGAAAACGTAATTGCCATTACTGCGACTGTCAAAGTTGATGGCAAAACCGGTGTCGAAATGGAGGCATTAACGGCGGCATCAGTGGCCGGACTGACCATTTATGACATGGCAAAAGCCGTGGATAAGAACATGGAGATTACTGGCTTGCGGCTTTTGTCCAAGGAAGGCGGTAAATCGGGCAGCTATAGTCGCACAGACGCACAGGAAGACAAAAATTGATAACCGTAGAACAGGCATTTGAGCGCATCGTTAATAAAGCCAAACCATTGACGACTGAAAAAGTTGACGTTGCCAAGGCGTCTGGCCGGGTTATAGCTTCACCAGTCGCCGCTCGCCGTTCGCAGCCCGCGGCTGATATGTCCGCGATGGATGGTTATGCGGTTATCAGCTCAGATTTGGGTGCGCCAACGAGTAAGCTAGCGGTTGTAGGTGTAAGCGCCGCTGGTCACCCGTTCGGTAAACCCGTGCAAAAGGGTCAGGCTGTAAGGATTTTCACTGGTGCCGTTGTGCCCCAAGGTGCGGACCAGGTGGTTATCCAGGAAAATGTGGAGGTCATCGACGGTGTCATCTCTACCAGTGAAAAGGTCCGGGCAGGTGCACATATTCGGCCAATGGGCATCGATTTTTTGGAAAAGCAAACCGTTTTGGACGCTGGTACATATATGAGTGCCAAGTCGATTGGTCTGGCCGCAAGCGCTGGCCAAGCACACCTGATGGTTCATAGGCGTCCGCGCGTTGCTATTCTGTCCACCGGTGATGAGTTGGCCACTCCAGATAAAACCAAATTCTCCGCCTACGATACTGTCAACAGTGCTGGTCCTCAACTCAACGCGTTGGTTGAGGAATGCGGCGCAGAGGTTTGTTATATTGGGCAAGCGGGCGATACATTGGATGCTCTAACTGCTGCGATAAAGAGCAACGCCGATGCCGATATCCTGGTGACAATTGGCGGGGTTTCTGTCGGTGACAAGGACTTTGTCCAGGAGGCGCTTGAGGCAGAAGGGATGGAACTGGACTTCTGGAAAGTTGCCATGAGGCCCGGTAAGCCGCTGGTTTTCGGCAAACGGCCCGGGCAATCTGTTTTGGGGCTGCCCGGCAATCCTGCGTCTGCCTTTGTATGTGCGTTGTTGTTCCTGCGCCCACTCATCGACAAGCTCATGGGTCGCCCCGCACCCTTTCCCTCTGGTGTTCAGCTGCCGGTGGCAACTGACCTGCCCGCCAATGGTTCGCGGCAACATTATATCCGAGCACGTATTATCGGAGCACCCGGTGAGCGCATGGTAGACCCGGCGGCAAGCCAGGACAGCAGCCTGTCTACAGTACTGGCTCAATGTGACGGATTGATCATTCGCCCAATTGACGGCGAAGCAGTTTCAGCAGGCTCTTCTGTTGCCTTCTTACCCTTTTGAACCAGCTCGCAGTTGTTGATATTGAAGGGATATTATTTTCTTTCTTGACTTACAATCAAAACGTGAACTAAAAGAGAACATAAGGTAAACGAATTTAGCGGAGATACCATATGTTGACGGCCAAACAGCAGCAATTACTTCTATTTATTGATGGAAGATTGAACAGTGGCGGTGTATCCCCCTCCTTCGACGAAATGAAAGATGCCTTGGGCTTAAAGTCGAAATCTGGCGTTCACCGCCTGATTAATGCGTTGGAAGAACGCGGTTTTATCAAACGAATGGCTAATCGGGCCCGCGCGCTTGAGGTTGTGAAACTGCCTGATGGTCTTGCTGCTAGCGGACCTTCGGCTGAAATCAGCAATGTGGTTGAGGGAAATTTCGCCAAGGCACCGGTTGCTGACGGTATGCTTGAGATTCCCTTGCACGGACGGATCGCAGCGGGAACGCCTATTGAAGCCCTTGAGAATGCTGATAGTTTTGTTCACGTGCCAAGTAGTATGGTTGGACGCGGTGATTGCTATGCGCTTGAAATATCAGGTGAGTCTATGGTCGACCTGGGCATTTTGGACGGTGATACTGTTATTATTGAAAGCGGGGCTACCGCGAGAAGCGGCGAAGTTGTCGTAGCGCTGGTTGATGAAATGGAAGCGACGCTGAAGACCTTGCAAAAGGATGGAAGAAACGTTGCGTTAATACCGGCCAATAGAGACCACGAAACACAGACCTACGAAGCAAGCCGAGTGAAAGTTCAAGGCCGTTTGGTTGGCCTTTTCAGACAATATCATTAAGTTCATTATTGATTTTCTACTGCCAGCTAACGGTCTTTATCTGCTGGATTAGACCATTTGTATCTGATCGAAGATTTATCAGGGCCAATTGCCTGGCTCCACAGGCCAACTGGACCATATTTTTTGATGTCTTCGCTGGCTAGAAAAGTCGCCGCGCCTCGGCAAAAACGGCGGTGTGTGTAACTTGCAACAACAATTGAACCGGCGTTACATGCCTGTCGTGTGGTGCCCAGCGTTCGGCTGATTACGATCGGCAATACGGTAACGTCACCCTCGCTTGCTTCCAACTTTATGATTGTTTTGCATGCCCTGCTATCACAAGACCGCTCCAGTTTGCCAAGATCTTCCGATATTCTGATCCCCCAATAACGTTTCCAGGCATCATCTCGAAAACCGTTTCTCCGCCCACCAATAATGGCTGCGGTTCCGGCACCGAGCTGTTGGGCGATGATATTTCCAGTTCCGGATATTAGTATATCTGCGGGCCGCCGGTTGTCGGTGACCAGCGTCATAACAACGAGTAAAAGCGCCGCAAGCAATGTCACGGTGCCTCGCCATAGCAACAACAATATGATCGCGAGGCCGCTCGCCAACATCAGAGAGTTATCGTAAGGCATTGTTGTTATGATGCTATTTGGGTGGGCGGCCAACCCTTCTGCCATCGTTGTTATGAGAAACAAGCCGGTTTCCATCACCGCAAGGAATGGTTGTTCAAGACCAACAAAGGAAAAAACGATTCCAAGAAAGGCGGCGGGCATAACGATAAATGCCATCAGAGGGATCGCAACGACATTTGCAGCGATACCCACCAGTGAAAAGGTTTGAAAATGATACAATGCTATGGGCCCCACCGCCAACTGCGCGATTAAGCTGGTAGCCGCTGCCCCGCCGAGATACAAGAAAACTATTCTAATGGGGCCTGGGCGATTGTAGGGTGAATTTTCTGTTGGTCGTTGTTGGCGCCACAGCAATAGATAGTCATAGGCAACCACAATTCCTATTGTTGCGGCGAACGACATTTGGAAACCACTGCTGAAAATAGAATCAGGACTTAGCAGCAAAATCACAAACCCGGCGACAGCGACACTGCGTAACGACAGAACCCGCCTGTCAGTCAAGACTGCGATAATGGCGATTGAAACCATAATAAATGCCCTGATAGTGCTTGTGCTGGCACCGGAAAGGCCGAGATAGATGATCGCCACGACCCAAGCGACAACTGCTGCAAGTTTGCGCGGTGTGATGCGTAATGAAATTGCGCTGATTGCGGCGAATAAAAGTTCAAATATGAAAAAGGCAACGCCGGTCAGTAACCCCATATGCAAGCCTGATATCGCCAAAAGGTGTGCCAGACCAGCATCTCGCAAATTGTTAGCGGTTGCAGCGTCCATATATTGCCGCTGGCCGGTAATCAGAGCAACAGCGACACCACCAAGTGGCTGTTCTATTGCATTTAATACCTTTCGGGACAAACTGGACCGTGCATTCTCTATGTAGTTTTGCAATGTGGTTGACGCTTGTGGCCCGCTTTCGACCACGACCTCAGTGACTGCAAACCCTTGGCTGGCAATGCCTTTGAACTGGTTATATCGTCCAAAGTTAAAGCCATCGGGAACGATAGCGCCGGGTGGTTGACTTAAAACAGCCCTTAGGGAAACCCGTTGACCGGAAAAGGGGGTGGTTCCAAACCCTGTTCGTATCGAGAGGCGAACTTTTCGTCCTACTAACCATGTTTCTTTGCTGATATTCTCAATTTTCAGGGTCAACCGGGTCGGCCTATCGGTGCGATATTCAATTAATGTGACCAGCCCGCTTAACTCAACGAAGGTTTCCCGATCAATGGACTGTTTTGGCAATTGTTCCAGTTTGAACTGCGCGCTGGTATAGCCAAGGACGCAAATCGCCAATGGGAATAGAAATGAACGTAATTCCCTTGGTACAAGTGCACAAATGAACGCCAACACTGCAAACACCAAAACAAGACTATTACTGGTTAGCTCGAAACCTGAGACGAGAAACCGCAATAGAATTCCGCCCGCAAAAACCAAAACCAGAGCAATCAGCCGCCAGTCTTCGCGTGGGTTGGTTGTTTGACGAAGCCTGGTCAGTAACCTTTTTTGGTTCAAATTGAACGTAACGATCACCATGTTGTTGGATTCATTGGGCCTGTAATAACTTTTAAGTCAATAAGACTAAAGCGAATTTGTTTTATTTGGGAACATATGATACAAGCCTGACCAAGCTTCTGATGCAGCGTTTTTCTGTCCGATAAACGTTGATTTTATTTAGAACACATATGAATTAACAAACTGAGCGTGCAACCACACATGCCCAAAGTAGTAACACGATTTGCGCCATCCCCAACGGGCTTTCTTCATATTGGAGGAGCGCGGACGGCCCTGTATAACTGGCTGTATGCGCGCCGCCACGGCGGTTCCTTCCTTCTAAGAATAGAGGATACAGACCGCGCTCGTTCAACAGATGCCGCTATTGAAGCCATTCTTTCGGGCATGAAATGGTTGGGTTTGGACTGGGACGGCGAAGCCGCTAGCCAATTTGGTCGTGCTGCACGCCACCAAACAGTTGCACAAGAGATGTTGGCAAGCGGTGCCGCCTATAAATGCTATGCCTCCGCGGAGGAGACTGCAGTCCTTCGGGCGCAGGCGCGTGAAAGCGGTGCGGTATTTCGCGGCGATATGTGGCGAGACCGCACGCCCGACGCTGAAACAGCCAAACAACCCTATTCTATCCGCATAAAAATGTCCCGGAACGGTGAAACCACGCTCGCCGACGAAGTTCAGGGCGCAGTTACAGTACAGAACGCCACGCTCGACGATATGATTATCCTCAGGTCGGATGGAACACCAACTTATATGCTTGCAGTTGTCGTTGACGACCATGACATGGAAGTAACCCACGTTATTCGCGGTGATGACCACCTTAATAATGCATTCAGGCAAGCCCAGATTTATCGCGCTATGGAATGGGATATGCCGATTTATGCGCATATCCCGTTGATTCACGGCGCGGACGGCAAGAAATTATCCAAACGTCACGGTGCGCTGGGTGTCGATGCCTATGCGGAAATGGGCTTTTTGCCTGCGGCAATGCGAAATTATCTACTGAGGCTTGGCTGGAGTCACGGCGACGATGAAATTATTTCAACTGAGCAAGCGATCCAATGGTTTAACCTTGATAACATTGGCCGCGGTCCCGCCCGGTTTGACTTTGATAAACTGGATAGTTTGAACGCGTATTACATGCGTCAAATGAATCCGGCTAATATCTTGCCAATGATCGAAAACGAACTAGAAAATACTATTGAAACTACCCTTTCAAATATTGAAAGAACAAGAATACTGCGCGCCCTGCCCTCGATTGTAGAGCGTGCGAAACGGTTGCCCGATATTATTGACGCATCAATACTCTATTGTAACATGCGTCCTGTAACGGTGACTGAAAAAGCTGCAAACATGCTTAGTGGACAAGGTTCACTGGTGCAGGAGGTGGCAAATGAACTGGAAGCTATCACCGACTGGTCTACTGAGGTGATTAAAGCGGCCATTATGTCCTTTGCACAGGCGAAGGATTTGAAAATGGGCAAGGTAATGCAACCGATCAGAGCCGCTGTTACTGGCGGCGCACCATCCGGTGATCTGGTCGACCTTCTGGAAATACTAGGTCAGAAGGAAGTGCTTGGTCGTCTCGGCGATCAGGCGGATGCCTAAGCCCCACTTGTTTGTATGAACGAGTGATAATTTTATAAGGAGTATGGACCATGTCAAACGATCCCCTGAAACTGACCGGTAACGGTCATGAAGTCGATCTCCCTGTTATGGAAGGCTCTGTGGGTCCTAAAGTAATCGATATTCGCAAACTATATGCCCAGACCGATATGTTCACTTTTGATCCGGGCTTTACGTCCACTGCCAGCTGTGAATCAAAAATTACTTATATTGACGGTGAAAAAGGCGAGTTGCAGTACCGCGGGTATCCGATCGAACAATTGGCCGCTGATAGTGACTTTATGGAGGTTTGCTATTTGTTGCTATTCGGCGAATTGCCAACCAAAGCGGAAAAAGAGAAATTTGTTTGGGACATAACGCATCACACGATGTTGCATGAGCAGCTGCACAGGTTTTTCAGCGGATTCAGAAGAGACGCCCACCCAATGGCTATTATGGTCGGTGTGGTTGGGGCGCTCGCGGCCTTTTATCATGACAGCACAGAAATTAACGACCCGCACCAGCGTATGGTTGCCAGCTACCGTTTAATTGCGAAAATTCCGACAATTGCAGCGATGGCTTATAAATATTCGGTTGGACAACCGTTTGTTTATCCGAGCAATGATTTGTCTTATGCAGGTAATTTCCTGAATATGATGTTCTCGGTTCCTTCGGAGGACTATAAGGTCAACCCCATTCTTGAAGAAGCAATGGATTTGATCTTCATTCTGCACGCAGACCACGAGCAAAATGCTTCGACTTCAACAGTTCGTTTGGCGGGTTCTTCGGGCGCCAACCCGTTTGCATGCATTGCGGCGGGTATTGCGTGTCTTTGGGGCCCAGCGCACGGCGGCGCGAATGAAGCTTGCCTGAATATGCTGGGTGAAATCGGTACAGTTGACCGTATTCCTGAGTTCGTTGCTCGGGCCAAAGACAAAAGCGATCCATTCAGACTGATGGGTTTCGGCCACCGGGTTTATAAAAACTTTGATCCGCGGGCGACAGTGATGCGCGATACTGCCCATAAGGTGCTGAAAGAACTGGGTGTTGATGACCCGCTGTTTGATGTTGCTATGGAACTGGAGAAAATCGCTCTCGAAGACCCGTATTTCATCGAGAAAAAGCTCTACCCTAATGTGGATTTCTATTCCGGTGTTATTCTTAAAGCCATGGGCTTCCCGACTGAGATGTTCACAGTATTGTTTGCTTTGGCCCGTACCAGCGGCTGGATTGCGCAGTGGAACGAGATGATTGAGGATCCAACTCAGAAGATCGGTCGTCCGCGTCAGCTGTTTACCGGCACGCCAAAGCGTGACTATGTAGAGTTGGATGAGCGCTGATAACGCCGACAATGCCAGACATAAAAAAGCCGCCCATCGGGGCGGCTTTTTTATTAGCTAAAATGCACGGCTTATTCAGCGCCGAGCATTGCCGTTAATTTGGCTTGAGCGACAAGCTCGTCGTTAACATAGGCTTCGGCATCGAATTTCCATACCGCACCGCCGCCGCGTGTTTTACTGACTTTCATATGCAACACATCCCCTGGAACGACAGGCCGCCTGAATTTGGCACCGTCAATCCCCATGAAATACATGACTTTGCCGCGGGCGCCGTCGCCCAGGAACTGCACCGCGAGCACACCGGCGGTTTGCGCCATTGCTTCAAGGATCAACACGCCGGGCATTACCGGCTTTTGCGGGAAGTGACCGGGAAAGAACGGCTCATTGATAGTGACATTTTTAACGCCTGTGGCCGTTTCGCCGGGCACGACGTTAATCATTTTATCAACCAGGAGGAATGGATACCGGTGTGGTATCGATTCCATTATGTCAGCAATGGAAAGTTCCATGGAGCCCCCTTCACAGTCAGCAGCGTATGCTACTGACCATCACCGTCTTTAGCTACCGGCACTTCTGCTGGTGCGCCGTCTTTCGCTGCAGCCGGTTGTTGCAGCAACGTCAGCGTAACAGTTGGCAGTGTGTCATCAAGTTGCTCGATGAATTCGGTTGTTACGTCTAGCCCACTGGCAGAACCCATAACCAGACGTTTCCGCATAATAATTTTAGCATCACGTTCTTTAAGAATGTTGCGCAAAACCGGCTGACGTGCTCGTTCCACCTGGGTTTGTGCTTCCTGGCGCAAGCGGTCAAAAACCAACTCCAGGCGAGACAACTGATCCGTTTCGGTCTGGTAGTTCCTGTTAAGGTTAAGACCTTCCTGCTGGAATTCTACTTCTTTTGCTGCAAGCTCTTCTTTATATTTGGTGTCACCGATGATTGATTTGCGTTGGTCCAAATCAGTTTTGGCGGCTTTTTGCCGGGCTTCAAAGTCCGCGAGGGCTTGCTCGAAGGTGCCGCCGCGCGCCAATCGGTTGCGGAGCTGCAGAATTGCTTCCCGAATTTGATTTGTTTGCAAATTAAAATCTTTATAGGCCGCTGCTTCGCGCTCTACCCGCTCATCGTCAATGATGAGAATGTCAGCGACGCCCGTTGAAGATATGCCTGTTATCAATAGCAAACCCGTTGCTGCCATTTTGATTTTTTGTGCGATGTTTGCCATTATTATACCCCGTTTACTCTTAAAATGTTGTACCGACGTTAAACTGTAACGTCTGGGTTCTATCACCCAATTGTTTCTTTAAAGTCTTCGACAAGTCGATC
The DNA here is from genome assembly GCA_021774775.1 of Alphaproteobacteria bacterium. GTDB lineage: Bacteria > Pseudomonadota > Alphaproteobacteria > Sphingomonadales > Kordiimonadaceae > Kordiimonas. The sequence goes on from JAJFIT010000059.1 coordinate 31,594, forward strand.
CGAAATGGTCCGAAAGGAGATTGCCATGAGAAACCTATACCTACCGCTACCCTTGGTGACGGACTGTCTCCCGCAATACAATTTGTACTAAACGGGAAAACAAGATCTGGGTCGTCAACTGACGCTGCTTCAAAGTTTTCAAACTCCGTCAGAGAAAATTCGCAATTGGGAGTATCACTAATTTGACCGCGGAACAAGGAGCCTGCATCAATAAAGATCGATGCGTTAATTCCTGATTCCAGCGCGGCGTCGCCCAGCGGGAAGAACAGCTCTGCCCGACCTATGTAGAATGCGGTTCCGCCGAGTGAACTTGTGCGCCCCGTCGTAGTGCCGGAGAAGTCACGTGGGCCAATGCCTGCGACGTCAAATCCGCGGATACGTGGGCCACCAATATAAAACTTATCCGCCAGCAAAACTGATTGACCAAGCCCTTCAATAAAGCCACCTTCTGCACTAGCCCTAAAGGTCCATCCAGCCCACGGTGTCCAATAATTGTCTGTATTGACGCGGGTGCGAAGATATTTTACGTCGCCGCCCAGGCCAGCAAAATCCTGGCTGATAGAGAATGATTTACCGCGTGTAGGTCGAATGAAACTGTTTCTAGTGTCGGTTCTTAAAGTAACCCCAACGATAGACTGAAACCTGCGTCCGATCGATTCCTGAAACGACCGCCCAAGGCCAACAGCAAGCTCACTGTCCTGAAATACGCCATCATCGTTAACATCGAAATCAACCTCGTTAATCGTATCATCGCCGTTGCGGTCAAATCTCTCCAACAGAACCGCATCTTCAATTGGATCACCGGTAAGTTGTCCGATGATTTGGCCCAAAAAGCTGCCGAATGACGAATTAAGCAAACTACCCGGAATCTGAACATTATCTCTGCGCAATGTATAGCGGGTTGAGACCTGCCAATACTCAGATATCGCCGCCCCTGCCCTAAGGGAGAAACCAACTGAATTCTGGTCAAATGCTGCGCCGAAGTTGGAGCTGTCGATTCTGCGGGCAAAAATGTCAAACCCAGCAGCTACACTTCGACCCAGGAAATAATTCTCGGTGAAGCCCAGGTCAATTTCCTGACGCGTGCCGGAAAGACGAAGGCCCAACCGCAGGTCCTGGCCCCTGCCCTGAAAATTCCGTTGCCTCACGGAGAAGTCAAAGATGAAATTCTCCAGGCTGGAGAAGCCTGCACCCAGGTTCAGTTCACCGGTGGCCTGTTCTTCAACCGCAACGTCCAATATCAAGCGGTCAGGTTGCGACCCTTGCAATTGTTCGATTTCCACTTCACGGAAGAAATCCAGACGCTGTAGTCTGTTTTCTGACCGGCTCACCAGCGCAGAGTTAAAGGCATCACCTTCTTGCAGGCGGAATTCCCGGCGAACGACACGGTCCAGAGTAACAACATTGCCGCGAATATTGATGCGTTCCACATAAACCCGGGGCGCGTCGAGAATACGGAACGTAATTTTAATGGTTCTGTTTTCGCGGTCACGTTCGATCTGTGGGCGCACATCAACAAATGCATAACCCAAAAGGCCAGCAGCATTTGACAATTGCTCGATTGTTTCTTCGATGGACTCAGCGTTGTAATTCTGTCCTTCGCGCATCAACAGAAATGCGCGGAATAGCTGCTCGTTAACGTCTCTGATCTGGCTGTCGATCTCGATTTTACCGAAAGTATATATCTCGCCTTCCTCAACCGTGAAGGTGATGAAGAAATCTTCGCGGTCAGGGGTCAATTCCGACACCGCCGATACAACCCGAAAATCGGCATACCCTTCATTAAGATAATGCTGCCGCAAAACCTGTTGGTCATAAGCTAGTCGGTCAGGATCAAAGGTATCATTGGAGGTGAAGAACTTCCACCAGCGTGCCTCCTTGGTCGCCAAAACATCACGCAGGTCTCCATCACCGTAAATTTTGTTGCCAAGGAAGTTGATCGAACTGACTTTGGTTTTTGGTCCTTCCTGGATTTCAAAAACAAGGTCAACACGGTTTTGTTCTTGCTGAACGACTTTGGGTTCAATGATCGCCGCAAAGCGCCCTGACCGTTGATACAAAACCAGCATACGTTGAACGTCGGCTTTAACACGGGCACGAGTGAAAACCTGCCGAGGACGTAAGCGAACCTCCTCCGCCAATTCTTCATTGTCCAGCTTCTTATTGCCTTCGAAAATAATTCGATTGATGATCGGGTTTTCAACAACCCTAACAATCAAAACACCGCTGCGTTCTGTCAATTCCACATCTGAAAACAGGCCGGTTGCAAACAGGTTTTTCAGGCTAATATCAAGCTGTGCCGGATCGAAAGGATCGCCTGTGCGTACCGTGAGATATGAGGCGATTGTCTCGGGCTCTACCCGCTCATTTCCGGAAACCGTTACTTGCCGAATTATCGGCAAAGCAGCTGGTGGTGCTGCGACAGGGCTTTGCTGGGAAAACGCTGGTACGGCGTATAAAAATGAACCCAGAACACCCAACAAAATAATAGCGGGTTTGATCATACGCATCGGTAATAAACTCAAGTTTCAGCCCAATCTAAATAGTCTTAAGCGCGGTGGCGCTGAAATTGACCTACAGCGCCATGGAATGCAAGTCATTCAAGGTCACAAACACCATAAAAATCAGTAAAAATGCCATTCCGGCGACAAAACTGGCTTCTTGAGCCCTTTTACTCAGTGGAGAGCCTTTCACAGCTTCTAAACCAAAGAATAAAAGATGGCCGCCGTCCAGCACTGGAATCGGCAGCAGATTGACGATTCCAAGGTTCAAAGACAGAATAGCCAGTATCCAAATAAAATCCTGGAAACTTCGATTAGCGGCTTCGCCGACCATATTTGCAATTCTTGGTGGCCCACCCAGTTCGGTTACCGACCGCAGCCCAATGACAATTTGGCCAAGGGTGGTAAACATGGTTTTGGTCATCGATGCAGTTTGACGCACGCCTTCACCAAAAGAATCGAGAGGGCCCAGATTAAGCCTGCTGCCAGGAGGTGATGTTACACCCAGCACTCCGTATGGATATTTGTTGTCAAACCTATCTTCAAAATAGGCAACACCAAGCGTCGCCTGAAAATTCATCACGCGTCCAGCACGTTCAATTTGAACTGGAACTTCATAAGACGGCCGCAGCCTTACAATTGGGCCAATGTCATTAAAACGCTCCACAGATTCACCGTTAATGCTGATTATTTTGTCACCGATTTTCATTCCGGCAGTGCGGGCAGCGGAGGTTTCACTAAAACCTGCGATTATCGGTTCGGAAACCTGAATGCCGTATGTGTACATAAAACCTGCAAAAACCACGGCAGCAGCCAGTAGGTTGATTGCTGGTCCAGCAAAAACGATCAGTGATTTCTGCCATAACGGCTTGAAATGAAAGCATACCGCTCGCTCTTCTGCGCTCAATCCCTCTGGAATATCGCCGGGATTGCTTGCCGCAGTCGCGTCACCGTAAAACTTTACATACCCGCCGATAGGAAAAGCACCTAACTTCCAGCGCATGCCATTTTTGTCGGTGCGGCCAAATATTTCCTTGCCCATTCCGATGGAAAAAGTGTCAACCTTTACACCGAACATACGGGCAACAATGAAATGTCCCCATTCATGGATGAATACCAATAGCGAAAAGCCACCTAAAAAAGCGACAATGGTAAACAAGATACCTGGAGCTTCGGTTTCCATTATGTCTTCAGCCTACTCTTCATTCAAAATAACGTATCAAAATATGTCGACAAACTATCAGGTCGACATATCCTTAACAATTGCGTCAGACACCGCTCTGGCTTGTTCGTCCATTTCAAACACCATTGAAAGGGATTGTGGCGCTTTCATGTCTAGTTTTGTCAGGGCGCTATTCACCACAGACGATATATCCATGAAACCAATTTTCTCACCCAGGAATGCCTCCACAGCCACTTCATTGGCGGCATTGAGCACGATCGGGGCTGACCCGCCGTTTCTTAGCGCATCCATTGCCTGTTGCAAACAAGGAAACGTGTCGTAATCGGGCTCCGCGAAGGTTAACTGACCTATTTCTGCCAATGACAAGCGCTCAACCGGTGCTTCAAGGCGCTCAGGCCACGACATTGCATAGGCAATCGGCGTGCGCATATCAGGGCTACCCAGCTGTGCCAGAACACTGCCATCTATATATTGCACCATGGAATGAATGACAGATTGTGGGTGCACCAAAACTTCAATTTGGTCATGGCTTACCGGAAATAAGTGATAGGCTTCAATGACTTCAAGGCCTTTGTTCATCATTGTGGCAGAATCGACAGAAATTTTTCGTCCCATATCCCAATTTGGATGCTTAACTGCCTGCTCGGGCGTAACACTTTTAAGGCAATCGGCCCGCTTATCCCAAAATGGACCACCGGACGCGGTCAAAATAATTTTTTCGACAGATCGATCTGCGTTGAAATCAAAGACTTGAAAAATAGCGTTATGCTCAGAATCAACCGGTAGAATAGTAGCCCTACTGCGCCGAGCTTCCTCGATCATCAATTCGCCAGCACAAACGAGACATTCCTTATTGGCCAGGGCAATCGTCGCCCCGCGTTTTATTGCCGCTAAAGTTGGTCTGAGACCCGCAGCGCCAACGATCGCTGCCATGACAATCTCTGCATCGGCTTGTGCCGCTTCTATTAGACCGCCCTCACCTGAAGCAACACGAATAGTGGTGCTACTCAGCGCTTCTTTTAGCTCCAGGAATTTATCTGGATTACCTATTACCGCTAGCTTGGCATTGAATTCAACCGCCAACTTTGCCAGCGCCCGAACGTTTGTATTGGCTGTTATGGCTATTACCTTGAACCGTTCAGGGTTTCTGCGCACTAAATCAAGGGTGCTTAGGCCCACCGAACCAGTGGCACCAAGAATGGAGATCGTTTTAGGGTTGGATTGGTTCATTTAATTAGCTGTCTTGCTGAATTGCAGGCTGATCAACACTAGCGCCACGGCGGGCGCCGCGAAAACCAACCCGTCGACACGATCCAGAATGCCGCCGTGGCCCGGTATAAGGTTGCCGCTATCTTTGGCATTCAATGCTCTTTTCACTGCGCTTTCATAGAGATCACCCATCTGTGCAACGACTGCTACACCCGCGCCTGCCAGTGCCAGCCAAAACGGTGTACCCAGGCCAAATAACATGGAAATAGCGGCCGAAACTACTGCGGCCAGTACCATGCCCCCGATTAAACCGGCCCAGGTTTTTTTTGGACTAAGTTTCGGCGCCAGCTTGGGTCCACCAATACCTTTCCCCGCAAAATATCCACCCACGTCCATGGCCCAAACGGCAAAAAACAGCCAAATGACGGTTATGCCATTGTCGTCAACGCTTCTGAGCCATGTCAGAGACAATAGAGCGAGCAGGACATAGGCGGTGCCAACATAAGCGTTTGAGCTGGACGAGCCAATATCGGCTCTTTTTGCCAATTTACCTGGGGGAACAAACACAAGTGCAAATGATGTAGCGAGTAGATAGAGTGCAAACGTCGCAAAATGCTCTGCTGCGAGGTAGGTCGCAATTGCGGTTAAAGCTATTACAAAACCAATCTGTGTCTGAACTAAGCCCGTCGACCTGACACCTGTTAATGCACACCATTCCTTGAGCATCAGCCATCCACCAACGGCTAACAATGCGAAAAACCACCAGCCGCCCAAATAGACCAGCCCCAGCACTACCGGTAGCAGCGCCAATGCCGACACAATGCGTTTAAACAGGTTATCTGATAGCCCTAACGGCATTGGAAAATTCCTTTAACCCTCAGGGCCGCGCGCCAAACCGGCGGTCGCGTGACAGATAGTCTTCAACCGCGTCCGCAAAGGTTTGGCTAGTGAAATCAGGCCAAAGAACCGGCATGAACAGGAATTCCGCATAGGCGGCCTGCCATAGCAAGAAATTGGACAGTCGTTGTTCGCCGCTGGTGCGAATAATCAGGTCCGGGTCCGGGATGCCGTGGGTAAACAAAGCCCGTTCAACACTCTTTTCATCAATGGCTTCCAGACTCTGCCCTCCTGTCAGTACAGACTTCGCAATAATTTTCGCCGCATGGACAATTTCATCGCGTGATCCGTAGCTCAGAGCAATCACCAGCGTAAGGCGGCTGTTGTCTTTGGTCTGTTCTTCCGCCGCATCGATCATGTCCTTGATATCGCGGTTGAGCGAGGTTCTCTGGCCGATCACCCGAAGCTTAACGCCTTCTTTGGACAGCGTACGCACTTCTTTCTTCAGGTACATGCGCAGCAAACCCATAAGGTCGCTGACTTCTTCGGCGGGTCGGTTCCAATTTTCAGATGAGAATGCGTATAAAGTCAGGTAG
>JAJFIT010000060.1 GCA_021774775.1 Alphaproteobacteria bacterium
GACAAGCTCTATGTGCCGGTTGAAAATATCGAAATCCTGTCGCGCTACGGCAGCGAAGATGCGGGCGGCCAGCTAGACAAGCTGGGCGGTGTCGCGTGGCAGGCGCGCAGGGCCAGCATGAAAAAGCGCATTCGGGAAATGGCGGACCAGTTGATCAAACTGGCGGCTGCCCGCGCGCTGAAGGAAGGCCAGCGCATCACCATACAGGAAGGCATGTATGACGAATTTTGCGCGCGCTTCCCCTACACGGAAACCGATGACCAGCTTCGCTCTATCACCGATGTAATCAACGATCTGGCCTCGGGCAAACCAATGGACCGGCTGATTTGCGGCGATGTGGGCTTCGGCAAAACCGAAGTCGCCCTGCGTGCTGCGTTCCTCGCTGTTATGGAAGGGCACCAGGTAGCAATTGTTGCGCCCACTACTTTGCTGACACGCCAGCATTATTTGAATTTTACCGAGCGCTTCAAAGGACTGCCGGTGCGCATTGGCCAGCTTTCCAGGCTTGTTTCCGCAAAGAACATGAAAGCCACCAAGGACGAAATGCAAAAAGGCACCATCGACATTGTGATTGGCACCCACGCGATGCTGGCCAAGGACATCAGGTTTAAGGACATGGGGCTGTTGATTGTTGATGAAGAACAGCATTTCGGCGTGGCACATAAGGAAAAACTCAAGGAAATCAAGGCCAATGTGCATGTGCTAACCTTAACGGCGACCCCTATTCCGCGCACCCTGCAAATGGCCATGTCCGGCATCCGCGATCTGTCATTGATCGCGACACCGCCCGTCGACCGCTTGGCGGTTAGAACATTTGTATTGCCGTTCGATACCATGGTGGTGCGCGAGGCTCTGCTGCGCGAACATTACCGCGGCGGCCAGAGCTTTTATGTCTGCCCGCGCATTACAGACCTGGAAGAAGCGGCAACTTTCCTGCGCGAGGAAGTACCCGAGGTAAAATTCATCATGGCGCACGGCCAGATGGCACCGAAAGTGATCGAAGACGTGATGACTGCCTTCTACGAAGGACGCTACGACGTGTTGCTGTCCACATCGATCATCGAGTCCGGCATCGATATCCCTACCGCCAACACAATGATTGTTCACCGGGCCGACATGTTCGGCCTGGCGCAACTATATCAGCTGCGTGGCCGTGTCGGCCGCTCGAAAACCCGTGCCTATGCCTATCTGACCACACCGCCGGGCCGCCGTTTAACCGAAAATGCTGACAAGCGACTGCAAGTATTGCAGGCGCTGGACACGCTGGGCGCGGGCTTCTCCATCGCCAGCCATGACATGGACATTCGCGGCGCAGGCAACCTGCTCGGCGACGAACAGTCCGGCCATATCCGCGAGGTGGGCGTGGAGCTGTATCAGAAAATGCTGGAAGAAGCCGTCGCCGAAGCGCGCGCAGGCCAATCGGAAGACGATTTCACAGACGCCAGCTGGTCACCGCAAATTAACCTGGGGGCAACCGTAATGATCCCCGAAGGGTATGTGCCCGACCTGACCCAAAGAATGGCCTTGTACCGACGGTTGGCTGACCTGGAAACCCGCGAGGATGTGGACGCCTTCTGCGCCGAACTGATTGACAGGTTCGGTGCCCTGCCCTCTGAGGTAAAACAACTCGCCGCTATTATGATTATCAAAGGCCACAGCAAACGTGCTGGCATCGACAAACTGGAAGCAGGCCCCAAGGGGCTGATCCTCAGTTTCCGCGATGACAAATTTGCCAACCCAGCGGGCCTTATTGATTTTATTTCGGCAACCGGGCAAACCGCCAAGCTGCGCCCGGACCACAAGCTGGTCTATTTTGCCCGCATGGACAAAGTCAACACGCGCCTTAAAACAGCCGCCGCCATCACTCGCAAGCTGGCAGATGTTGCAACGGCGGGATAGCGCGCCGCATTGTCACTTCGTAAGTAACGTTCTTCCATTCGCCGCAATTGAGGCTTTTGGCTTCAAAAGGCCATAATTTTTCTTTTTTTCGCCATCTGTTGTTCACACCGAAGCCGCACTCCGGGTTCAATTTCCAATGCGTCGACAGCGAATAGTGTCGCTGGGCCGATGATTGACAGCATAGAATTCTGGAGGAAAAAATGAAATCAAAGATCCTTATACTTGCCGCGCTTGGTACCACTCTGGGTACGGCACTCACCATCTCTGCGGCTGCGCAGGATAAAACATCTTTTAGCGGGCTGTACGGTGGCATCGAAGCCGGTGTTGACTGGACCAAACTGGACGGCGACCTGAAGCGTGACCGCAGCCTTTATTACGGCGGTATCATTGGGTACCGGCAGCAAATGGATAGTGGCTTGGTTTTTGGCCTTGAAGGCACATTCGGCGACAGCGGCTACAATAACAATGCGCTTGGTCTGAAGGCTGACTATGAATGGAGCACATCGCTTGTGCTGGGCCAAACATTCGGCGACGGCGGCAATCTTTTGTTCGGTAAGGCCGGTTACGCTCAAGCCACCTTTAACCCGGTGGGCACACCAAACGACAGTTTCAATGACGGCGGTTGGCGATTTGGCGGCGGTTATGAGCGCGCCCTGTCTGAGCGCGTGAGTTTCCGCCTGGGCGGGGACTATACCACTTACGGCAATGGCAGCGAGCAATGGCAAGCCAAAGGCGGCCTGTTGCTAAAATTTTAGGGCTGCACCCACAGCCTTATGCCGGAAGCAACACCCCATCGGTCCCCTAATGTTTCCGGCAGCTTTCACGCACCTCCCGCGTGACGCAAAAGGGGCGGTTTCTACTGCCCCTTTTTTGCCGCTGTATTGCCGGAGCAGCCTATGCTGCTTCTGCCTGCACTTTGTCGATAACCTGCACCAGAACTGATGCTTCCTGAGCACCGGAAACGCCTGATTGACCGTTGAAGATGAACATGGGAACGCCCTGAATGCCCATTTGGTGCGCCTGCTGCACTTCTGCAGTAATCAGGTCCTTGTCCTTATCGCTGGCCAGCAGGTCCTTGACCAAATCGCCGTCCATACCAGCAGCGCGGGCAATTTCCGCCAGCAATGCCTGATCACCCAGGAATGCACAGTCTTCAAAATAGGCTTTCATCAACCCCTCGGCGACTTCATTTTGCAAGCCTGGGCTCATGGCCCATCTGATCAAACGATGAGCATCCAGTGTGTTGGCAATCCGGCATTCGCTTTCAAAATCAAACGCAATACCCAATTCTTTGCCGACCGTGAGCAAATGCTCTCTTGCAGCCTTATATTGCGGGCTGTCGCCGAATTTCCTGGCGTAATGCTCCGCACGGTCAACGCCTTCGGGCGGTGTTTCGCTTGAAAGCTGATAGGGCCGCCAACGAACCGCTGATACGACGCCGGGGCGCTGCGCAAGCGCCTTGTCCAGCTGTTTTTTCCCCACATAGCACCACGGGCATACTACGTCGATGACAACATCAAGTTCCATTGTTAAAGTCCTAATCAAATTAGGGTCTGAACTCAGTTGCCGATGAGGGCTGTGCCGCAGGCAAAATTGGTCAGACCCTAGCTAAAATTTTAGCGGCCTATTTACATAGCCTTCAACTTAGGGCGCTATACTGGCCAGGGCAACTTTTTGCCAAGGTTTAACAGGATTTATGATGATCAAGGCACTGGACATTGCGGCTGCGGGGATGATTAAGGCGCAGAAACGGGCAACAGAACTTGCTGTGGGTATTGTTGAAACCAGCGCGGGGCAGGTGTCCGGTTCAACTGGTGCTACGCCCATTTTTGATGCCTCATCGGGCAACGGCGACACGCCAGCCAACACCCCAGGCAAACAATCACCGCTATCCGATTTGCTGGTCCAGCAAATTATCAATTTCAAGGCTACTGAAATACAGTTTCACGCCAGCGCTACGGCTTTTAAGCAAATTGCCGACACTGCTGAAGAAACACTTGGCACTTTGTTCGACAAAAAGGGTTGAATTTAACCTATCCGGCTGCGTAACCATTTCATTTTGGACAATCACACCAGTTTGTCTTGACGAACAGGCAATTAACCCCAACATTGCTGGCTATGGATATACCAGTGAAACCCCAGAGCGACAGCAAACAATTGACCGACCAATTTGGACGGGCAATCAATTATCTGCGCCTGTCGGTCACGGACCGATGTGACCTGCGCTGCCGTTATTGCATGGGCGAAGACATGGTGTTTTTGTCAAAGAATGATGTGTTGACCCTTGAGGAACTTTACGAAATAAGCGCGGCCTTTGTTGCCAGAGGTGTTCGGCGCATAAGGCTAACCGGCGGTGAACCACTGGTGCGCAAAAACATCATGTGGCTTATAAGGGCGCTTGGCAACGACGTGAAACAGGGTCTGCTCGATGAAGTTACGCTCACCACCAACGGCACTCAGCTTCCCGGCATGGCAACAGATTTGTACGATGCGGGGGTTCGCCGTATTAACGTCTCGCTGGATACCCTGTCAGCTGAAAGCTTCAAAGCTATCAGTCGCCGCAACAAGCTGGAAGCAGTTCTTGATGGCATTAAAGCGGCGAAAAACGCGGGTCTGCAGGTAAAAATCAACACGGTGGCGATGCGCAACTTCAACGAAGCCGAGATACCAGAGCTGATAAGCTGGGCGGCTGGTGAAGGTTTTGACCTGACGCTGATCGAGACCATGCCGCTGGGCGACGTTCAGGGCGACCGCGAAAGCAGTTATTTGCCATTAACTGCCGTTAAAAGTGTTTTAGACCAAAAGTTTACCTTGAAACCCAGCGATCACAGAACCGGTGGCCCTGCCCGCTATTTCACTGTGGGTGACACGGGTAGCCGGCTCGGCCTTATCACCCCGCTTACCAATAATTTTTGCGACGGTTGCAACCGGGTAAGAGTTACCTGTACCGGCAGAATTTATATGTGCCTGGGGCAAGACGATCATATTGACCTGCGCGCCGCGCTGCGCTCGGACAGCAAGCCAGAAAACCTCAATGCATGCCTCGACAAAGCCATGGGCCTGAAACCAAAGGGGCATGACTTTGCCATGAGCGGCGGCGAAATGATCGGCAAAGTGAACCGCCATATGAGCCACACCGGCGGATAAACCAGAATTTTACCAGATAATTTACGCTCGCATGGCCGTGGGATATGACTATACTACCCGCAAAGCTGTTATCGGATATTTTATGAAACTAGCGATTATTGCCAGTGACTTCGGCGAAGCAGGAAAAGCCGCCAAAGCATTGAAAAACAAAGTAAAGTCTGTCGGCGTTCGGGAAGCCGATGTGATTGTCGCCCTGGGCGGGGATGGCTTTATGTTGCAAACGCTGCATGCCTATATGGACTTCGATAAACCCATTTTCGGGATGAATAAAGGCACTGTTGGTTTTCTGATGAATGAGTTTTCCGCAGATGATTTGCAGGACCGCATCGCCAAGGCCGACACTTTCACGCTGCACCCACTGCGCATGCGTGCCACACGCTGCGACGGTGAGGTGGTTGAATATCTGGCGGTCAATGAGGTGTCATTGCTGCGCGAAACCCGCCAGGCCGCGCATATGCGTGTTGCGGTTGACGGGAAAATACGTATTCCCGAGCTGGTAGGCGACGGCGTTTTGGTGGCAACACCCGCGGGCAGCACAGCCTATAATTTGTCGGCCCACGGCCCGATCATCCCGCTTGGGTCTGGCTTACTTGCACTGACGCCGCTGTCAGCTTTCCGGCCCCGCAGATGGCGCGGCGCGCTTTTGCCCCATAATGTTTCGGTTGAAGTCACGGTCAACCAACCTCAAAAACGGCCAGTTTCTGCGGTTGCTGACATGCATGAAGTGCGCGATGTGCGTCATGTGCTGATCGAGGAAGCGCGGGACCGCAATTTGCAGATTATGTTCGACGCAGAGCATTCACTCGCCGAGCGAATATTTAACGAACAATTCGTCCATTAAGCCTAGCACCGAATTCCCTAAACCCTCGCAAATTAATGAGCCCCCGCCAATGCTGGCGGAGGCCCATCACCCGTCCCTTATCGGGGTTTTATTCTATATGAAACTGCCATCTACATTGGCACGTGTTGCAATTGGCAGCGTTACGGTAAACCGACTGCCCTTTTCCAACACGCTGTCCACGGAAAGGTCACCGTCCATCCGGCGCGCCAATTCACGCGAAATATGCAGGCCCAGGCCGGTTCCCTCCTGACGGCGGGAATAGATATGGTCCGTGACCTGATGGAACTTTTCGAAAACCTGGGCTTGTTGTTCTTTCGATATCCCAACCCCGGTGTCCCACACCGTTAGCGAAAGCCTGGTGCCGAGCTTTGTCATCTCAATACCAATTTCGCCGCCTTCGGGCGTAAACTTGATTGCATTTGACAGCAGGTTAACCAATATTTGCGTCGCTCGCCGGTCGTCAGCCAAAACGCAGAGATTGGAAGATAACGCCAGTCCCGATGTCTTGAGACCCTTGGTTTTGGCGGCATCAATATTCATATTAACCGCCTTGGCCACCAGATCTTCGACACCGACTTGGTCCAACTGCAGCGACAAACCACCGCCTTCGATAACCGCAACGTCCAGGATGTCGTTAATCAAGCCAAGCAAATGCTCGCCTGAGGTACGAATGTCCTTGGAATATTCAATGTATGTATCACCCAGTTTACCGAACGTCTCATGTTGAAAGGCTTCGGCGAACCCGATAATGGCATTAAGCGGCGTGCGCAACTCGTGGCTCATAGCCGCAAGAAATTCATTCTTGGCGCGCAGGGCACTTTTAGCCTGTTCAGTGGCAACGTCCAGCGCAATATTGTTGCGGGTAAGTTCAGCAAAAAGGCTTTCCAAGTTATTCTTGGCGGCCTGGCGTTCGTCCGCCTGAGCATACAGACTGGTAACATCCATGCCCACCCCGCGAAAACCTTCGAAGGTGCCAGACTTCCGGTCAAACACAGGCACACCGGACAGGTGAAACTTGAGTTCCGATCCATTGGGCTCTGACACAACAAACAATTGTTCCCTAAAGGGTTTTCTGGATGTCAGTGCGCGCGGGCCATCAAAACGGTCTTCAAGGTTTTTCTCAAATCTGCCAAATTGCTCAAACCGCGATCCAATAAACAAGGACGCAGGCTGGCCAACAATGGCGGTAAACCGATCAGACAGTGAACACACTCTCAGGTCGGCATCACACTCGAAAAACCAATCCGAACTGGCGCGGGCAAAGTCCTGAAATTGGGCCTGGGTTTTATTGGCTTCTTCGATCCCCCTGACCTGCATGGTGACATCTTCATAGGTGCCCGCGACCGCGATAATCTCACGGCGTTCGTTCCGGATCGGAATATGACGTCCCAGAAAAATCCGGTCACGATCATTGATCGAAACAATCTCTTCCGCGCGCACTGTCGTGTCGCTCGCCAATACGTCATCAATCACTGGTTTCAGCGACGGAACCCGAAACTGGCCAACACAGTCTGCTGCACCGGGGGCCAGGGTCATTTCGCCGAGCGACCCGTCAATTTTGTTGTAATGCGTATTGGTGTGCATCACCGTGCCGTCCAGCGCAGCCACATAAAACGGCAAGGATTCGTCCACCAGAATATTGGCCAGCAAACCCAGAATTTGTTCGTTTGCAGGCGCATCGTGATCTGCACCGCGCTCTATTGTTGCACCAAATGCATCCTTGATCGTCGCGCGAGAATCACGGCGCATATATAGGTCGACAACTTTTCTGTCTTCAACCGGTCGTTTTGCCATTTCGTGCTCCATATCGCCGTTTGCTATGCAAACAGGCCTCCTAAACTACTTTATCAAGCTCTTCGATCGCTTCCTGGTACGCATTGTCGCGCTGCCACACCTGCAACGCTCCACGCGCATTTTCCTCAGATGTCGAATCAAACAATGCCAGAATTTCTTTGATAACGCCTGGCGATTTCGGTGCGCCGCCATCGCGGGCCTGAACCACCAACAAATAGATGCTGGCAAACTGACTTCGCTCTATGCCAACTGCCTTTGCCAGAACTGCAAAGCTTTCTCCGCCCGTGTCAGAAAAAATTCGCCATGACGTTTGGAAGTTGACACGTCCCAATTCGCCCATACCGGCAACAAACACAGCAACACGCTGCTGGCGCAGGGCATTCAACAGGAACTGGATCGACAGTTCTCCGCTTTCGGCCATGCGGCGAACAAGCTGTTGTGCCTTAATATATGTGCTTTGCTCGGATTCCTGGTCAACCATCGCCACGCTGGCAGCCCGGCGCACAGCGCGCTCGAACACCACGGGGTCCAGCTCGAAATCACTTAGGATGCTCTTGCGCAGCGCGGCCGAAACCCACCAATACATCCTGTATGCCAGGTCGCCCGGCAAATCGGCGCGCCTTAACAAGGGTTCCTGAAAACGATCAACGCGCCTGGATTCAGCAACCAAATATTCCATCGCCCGTTTGCTCAGTGTCGCATCATGATTATTCAACAAGGTTTCAATTACATCTTCGTTGCCGAACTCAACCAATGCATTGCTTATGTTTTCTGACAGCTCGTCGCGCATGGCGATCGCCATTCGGTGCTCGTCGGTGCGCATGCGGATAATTTCAATAAGCTCCGGGTCTTTCAGCAGGGAGCTTTTCTCCAATAGAGGGCGGGCAATCTCCGCTTCGTCGTTGGCAAGCTGGATGACTACATCTGGTAAATCCAGATCACTATCCGCCAGGATTTTTGAAAGCTGTTTTTTGATATCGGATTCAACCTGCGATACAAGTTTGCCCAAAATATCCGACATCAATGCTCGCTCGTGCTCGCTAAGGCGCCCATCATCAGAAAGGAAAAGATCAGTGATATTCTCGACCAACCGCGCACGCGACTGCCCCGATTTATCTTTAGCCAAAAGCAACAAGTCCTGAAGCTCTTTACTGATCACCTAATGCCTCCTATTGGCAACCAAATCGAAGTGGCCAAGCAGCCAACTTTTGATGAGATTACCATTACCCCTGAGTACGCAACCTTAAGAATACAGATTCATGGCAAGGAATCAACACCTTAGCTTTCAGGGTAGTAATTAGATTCCCTTTAGGTTGTGTTTAAATGACGCCAAACACAACATATCGAATCATATGATTCGCCGAGTCAACATATAGCGATTCGAACTTTGATTTTATTTTTGGAAAATTGACCTTGGAGGGTCACAAGCTGGCTAAATCGAAGCAAACCGCTAAAATCATTCAATAATTTCAAGCTTTGCCCAAGCACCATCTGCGTAACATAACGGCGCATAATTATCGCCCTCCGGCAGGTTCACAGACCTAATAGTACCTATAACAATGCCGTGGCTTCCCACATCCATAATGCTGTCAACGTCGCAGTCAAAACTGACCAGCGCACTGGAAAGAATTGGAGCGCCCTCGCCGCTCGATGTCCATTGACCATCATCAAACCGCTCTGTTTCCGACATGCCATTCATGCCCGCAAACTTCATGGCCAACTCTTTGTGCTGTACACCCAATACATTCACCGCCAGCGTTCGGCCGCGCGAAATAATGTCGTAGGTGGCCCCGTGCCGATTGACACAGGCAAGCAGCCGAGGCGGATCTGCGGACAGCGATGTTACCGCCGTCGCGGTCAGGCCTGCACGAACACCGCCGTGACCGGACGTCACAATATTCACTGCGCCGCCTAACTTGCGCATACCCTGTTTGAACTGATCTACTGATATGGCCATCTAAACCCTAAAACCCACAGCCATGTCACAGGCCATCTCCATGAAAACACGCGCCAGCCGCACCTGACACCATCACGGCACTCTAGCGCCGGTGCCTGCAAAAGCAATCGCAATTCTTCTGAATGCCGGGGGTAAAAAAGACCAATAGTGTGCGTCCGTCCGGGCCTAAAGGAACCTTAACAACGACAATTGGTTTAGCGAACTGATCGCCTGATAAGAGGCTTCAAGCGCAACCTGATCATTGTTCAAATTGGTAACGGCTTCAGCTATATTCACATCTTCAAGGTCCGCGATGAAGGTTTCAAGGAACAACACAGAATCCTTATGTTGCTCGTTAATGACTTCGAGCCGCTCGAAGGCAAGACCGTTGGAGACATGCTCGCGCCGCAGTCCATCGATCGATGTCGACAGTGACTGCAACCGGGTTTGCAGAAAATCAAACTGGGCTTGATCCAGCTCACCAACAAAAGGTGTTATCTGGTTCTGGTCATAAAGGGCTTTCAACTCGTCAAAAATGCCGGTGGCAAGGTCACTGGCCAACATACCGAATTCCAGATTGACGCCGTCCGCAATTCGCGCTTCGAATGCTATCGCTGCATTGTCGAACACATCTGCGGTCGTCGGGGCAGCCGATAATTCCGCTAGCGAACTAACATTCACTGGTTGGGTGCCGGTTTCCGCACCTGAAAATAGATAGGTGCCATCAAAATTAGTATTCAGCGAGTTGACCGTAAACCGGAAAGTCTGCTCCAACAACTCCTCAAAACCCTGCGCCTGACCATTTGCCAACACCGTCTGAATATTTTCTTTCATATCTTCTATTCCGTCAAGAACACCGCCAATCTGTACGTCGTTGGCATCAAGCTTGCCGCGTATGGTGGCAATTGTATTTTCGTAGGTTTCAATACGGGATTGAAACGACCGCGCGCCAAGTATTGTGCCCGTTTCCCCTGCAAGTCCTTTGAAGTCGTCAGCTTTCTTGCCAGTAGATACTTGCCGTTGATCTTCAAACAGCCTGGCCTGATTGTTAATGATACTTCTGACCAATAGTTGTTGCTGCCCAAAACTGGATACTCTGCCAACCATCGTCTTACTCCCTAAACCGCGTTCAAGAGCGAGTCGTATAGCTCCTGAACGCTTGATAAAATTCGCGCGGCGGCGTTATAGGCATTCTGAAAAATGACCAAATTTGCCAACTCTTCGTCCATATTCACGCCGGAAACATCTGCGTTGCGCTGGAAAACTTCCTGCTGCAGCGCCAGATTATCTTCTTCGAAATTCTCTGCACGCTGCGCCATCAACCCGGCATTTCCGAGTATCCGCGCCACATACTGCGACAACGTAACGTTGCCAGCCTTCAGTTCACCGGCGGAAGAAAATGACACCAATTTGGTTTCCAGATTCTGAAGTGCCAGTGCGCCGCGCTGGTCACCGCTTGTCAGGGCCACCGCGCCGATTGCAACCGTCGCGTCAAAAGAACCAAGGGCCAACAGGTTCGGGTCATTTTGGATGTCGGAGCGTACGTTCAGTTCTTTCGCAGCATCAACGGTAAATGTATCGCCGATGCCGAATATGCGTGTGAAGCCAAGGCCGGTGTTACCTGATTCTGTAGTATCGGACTGAACCTTCAGGGAAATGTCGTTAAATCCGGCATTCTCGGTATAGGTCAATTCGCCGTTGCCGTTCAAAGCGAACGTAAAATACGCTCCCAAGCCGGAAACATTATTCAGTTCGGTGACCATGTCATCAAAGGTCGTGCCGGTTACATTCACTGAAACCGTATCAAGTTCGCTGCCGCCGCTGTTGATGACCTGGAAACTCATTGTACCGCCTGGTGTCAGCAGGTGATCCTCGGTGCCCGCAATGCCTGTTTCATATATACCCGGCTTGTTGGCGGTGATCAGGTTATTCATGCCAAAGAAATGACTGAAACCGCGGCCTGCCCGGTCGCTGGGC
Source organism: Alphaproteobacteria bacterium (assembly GCA_021774775.1). GTDB lineage: Bacteria > Pseudomonadota > Alphaproteobacteria > Sphingomonadales > Kordiimonadaceae > Kordiimonas. Next base: position 11,595 of record JAJFIT010000060.1, read on the forward strand.
GTTGCGGCATCGTCAAAAATCACCACACCGTCTGTTGCATTAGCGGCAGTGAAACTCATAACACCGTCGGTCAGCGCAAGGGTGCCATTGCCGCCGAGGGCGGTGTTAACCTGTGTGATCAGTGCGTCAAAATCCGCGGGCGCAGCCCCGTCGAAGTCAACCGTAGTGTTTGACACCAGACGGTTTTGGTCGTCCACCACGGCGAACGAAACCATGCCGCTGAAACCGGTTGGATGCCCGCCGTCAACAAATGTTGGTTCGCCTGTCATGCTGTTGGGCGGAGGAACAGACACAAAGCCATTTTGGTTGGCATTAAATTCATCTGCCAATTGGGCAGACATTTCGCCGATGGCCAGAGACAGGTCCACCAGTTGGCGGTCGCGCATTTCTGTCAGGCCCGCAAGCCGACCGGACCGAAAATGCGGCGTAATATCAACGGACGACGAAGTGGGAGATAGCGTGTCGCTATCAACCCGGTTAATAGTGACTGCAGGGAAAAAGGTGCCGGAAGAGACGATGCCTGGCGCGTTGTATGACAACTGCGACAGCGAGCTGTCAACCAGCGGATATCCGGACTGTGTTGTTACCGTCACCTGCCCGGTTTCAGACCGGCTTACCCTGATATCGATTTGCTCACTCAGCTTCGCCAACGAGCGGGCAAGCTGTCCTTCCAAACCGCCGGTCTCGCCGCCAAGTGCTTGCTGACGAACAATCAGAGGATTAAGCGAATCTATACGCTGCAACTCTTCATTGATCGATTGTACAGTTTCGGTGACCTGCTGGCTTGCCTCAGACCGTAAATTCTGAACTTGAATCTGAACTTCCTTGACCTGATCAAGAAAGCTTTGCATTTCGCTGATAGTTTGCTGGCGCCTCAGCACGTCGGCTGGGTTAAGCGTTAAGTCAGCAATCGATGAATAAAACTGATCAAGACGGGCCGCAAGCGAACTGTCAGATGCGGGGTCGCCGAGCACGCCCTGAAACCTGTCATGAAACTCGCGCTGGGCGGAAAATTCTGCCGTATTGGAAATGGACGTGCGCAGCGCCGTTTCCAAAAACTCGTCAACCACACGCTCAATTGACGCCACATTGACGCCTGCCGACGTTCCCTGAACAACCGCAGCTTCGGTGTTAACGCGCACACGCGCATAATTTTCGGTGTTAACATTCGAAATGTTATTCGCCGTTACACGAATAGCCTCTTGATTGGTAAAGAGGCCAGACAGTGACGTTGATATAATATTGTTAAGCGACATTCAAAGCACCCCCGGTAGAGGTCTGATGTGTGGAAGCAATTGCCTGATATGGCTGAACTGTCGGTAATTTTGTCACGTTTAGTTTCCGGCCACGATACAGGCTACGGGCGCAAGCCGTGTCATTTTTTTGTATATCAATCAGTATGTTAGTTTGATTTTCCATCAACCAGTCACCTGCTTACGGGCATTTTGCCGCTTCTTAGTCACACTTAAATAAGCAAAGGGCGTGCCAAGCAAATAGCCGGCAGTGTAGATGGAGGTAGTCGCGGAGGGATAGAGGGCACAAAGCGCAGTTTAGCCTTCCACAATAAAAACCGTGGCAAAGCCGCGCTAGGAGTGGAACCGGGTCAACGCTTTGTCAACTGGCATGGGCTTGCCGTATAGCCACCCTTGCCCGTAGCCAACACCAATCGACGCGAGGAAGTGTTCCTGCATGTCAACTTCAATGCATTCGCCGATGGTCTCAATACCAAGGCCTTTGCACAGATCAGATATCGACTTCAGGAAAGCGCGGTTTTCGCTGTCTTCCAGCGCCTTGCGCACATAGATGCCGTCAATCTTGACGTAGTCGACCTTGAGAACTCGCAAATATTGCAGGCCTGCCGCGCCTGCTCCGAAATCGTCAAGCGCCACTTTGTGGCCAAAGTCGCGAATGCGCGACAGGATGCGATTGGTGGTCTCAAGGTCATCGATCTGGCTGGATTCTGTAAGCTCAAAACTAAGTTGTTCGCGCACATCAGTGCAGTCCTCCAGAATTCGGAAGAAATGCCGCAAGAATACCGGCGACTGGATCGAACGGCCAGAGATATTAACCGCGATGTTGGTTTTGAATCCGATGCGCCGTACCCGTTTCAACAGCGACACCACTTTCATGGTCATGGCCAGGTCGAATTCATGAATAACGCCGATGTCTTCTGCGAAACACATGAATTCGTAGGGCGAGCCGGAATAGAAGTTGCTGTCGAACCGTGCCAGAGCCTCAAAGTGATGTAACGAGCCGTCTTTCAAACTAACGATCGGCTGCAAAGCCACGTCAAATTTTTCCTGTACAACTATTTTCTTAAACACCCGCAGCTGGTTACGTATCTTTTCAAGCCTGCGTTCATAGCCGCCGGTCAACGCTTTCATGGTGACCACCCGTTCAGAGCTGGCGGCTTGCTTCATCGCATATACCGCAGCTTTAACCGCCTCTGATTCCGAAATGCCGTCTGCGCCAGCAACAGTTACAAAATTGGTATCGTCACTTTTATGGTAAGCGCTGCGTACCGCTGCTTTCATTTGAACGCCGTCTGATTTCAGGTCGGCCGTATCCTCCGCCGCGGTGATCGGGGTTTTGCGGGCAGCGAACCCTTTGCGTTTTTTCTCTGTCTGCTGTTTGGCCATTGCCTCGGTCGCAGCGTCGTTCAAAAGCTTGTAAATCGCCCAAAGCCCTTCAGCGCCCGAGCCACTTTCCCCCTGTTCCCCCTGTTCTCCGCCGACACCAGCGAGGCGCAACAGTGTGTGCGCTGACCCTTCGTCTTCTTGCGCTTTATAGCGCGACAGTTTTTTTGCCAGCGTGTCGAAATCTTCTTTTTTGAAATCGCGGGACTGGCTGGAGGATGGTCTTTTGGCGCTATCAATCGACAAATGGCCGCGATATTTGGCAACTGCCACCTGATAGGAACTGGTGCCATCAACAACAAAATGCACAACAGAAATTTCGACCGCACCCACCATGCCGCCGGGATGCACTATCCTGATGGGAAACGGAGCAACAAAATCGGTTTTCTTCAACCGTTCTTTGACCAATCGCCACAACGCCTGATCGCGTTCATGAACCAGAGACCCAAAATCCACCCCGGCCAGATCATTTTCATCCACGCCGAGAAGCAGCTGAGGGTCACCCCTGAACTTTACGATTGTATCGCTGCCATTTAGCTCCAGAAACGACGACGCAATGCCCTGAAACAGCGGCAACCACGACAAGAGCTCGGTGTTGGCCTGCATTTGATCTTCATCGCCCTGCGGCATGCTCGTTTCCTGTCGCAATGCATTCGCCCAGTTTAACCGATACGGCTCAACACAAAATAAATCTTAACTTTCATTCAGTTAGCGCCTCAAGCGCTTAAAAAGTCGTTAAAACAGCAAAGATTTAAGTTTGCAGGGGCATGTGTTTGTGTATAATTAGAACAAAACAGGAACAAATTATGCAAAACACACACAACGACCCCCTTGAGACAACCCCGAACCCAACCCTGAAAACCGACGATATAGCCCTTGTAGACCCAGTGGTGTTTGACTGTCAGGGCGCGCTGCGCAGCTATCGGTTTTTATCAGGTGGGCACGGTGAGCAGGCGCTTGGTAGCCAGACAGCCAGCAAAACGGCTTTTTCTGACAATCGCTGCCTGCCGGTTCGCGGACGTGCCGAAGGGGGGCAAAACGGGAATTTTGTAATCGAGGAACAACCCATTGACTGGACCTTTCGCCCCGCTGATCTGCAAGGGGTAAACGATGCCTTTGCGGTATTTGTGAGCGGCAACTCAATGCTGCCGAAATACAAAAACGGCGACCTTGTTTATGTGCACCCCACCCACTCTCTCACGAAAAACCGTTTTGTTTTGGTTGAGACAACCGAGCATAAAGGATTTATAAAACAATTCATTAGCTGGCAGGAAGACGCCTTGGTTGTGCAACAGTTCAACCCGGAGCAAGAGATCATCATCCCGCGCGAACAGGTGCTGAGATTGATGCTGGTGATCGGCAGCCTGGACTGCTGAGGCAA
>JAJFIT010000007.1 GCA_021774775.1 Alphaproteobacteria bacterium
CCCAGTTTTTCGATCCAGTGGTTTTGTTTCGGGTGTTCAACTGCGTGTATTTTCCTGCCATTTTTCTTCAGGTGCCTGACAAGTCGGCGCTGTCCACGCAGAAACCGCCGGTCCTTGCGGCCCACATGCATGGAAATACACAGCGGCGCAAGTGCTGCCAGCGCTTCCTTGCTGGGCTTTTCCAGCATCCCCGGCAGTGTTGTAATGCTGGCTACCCAGCCCGGATGAAGCGAAGCCAAATGAAGCGAGGATCGTCCGCCGTTTGAATAACCCATAAGATGGAACTTGCCGTTCCTGATCGGCAATTGCGCCGTTAAAAGCTCGAACAAAGCCGGGAAATAGTGATCGCCTTTGGAAGAGAAAGTGCACCCACGGCAGGGCGCGGCAGGAGAAATAAAAATATAACCACGTCTGACAGCTTCACGGGAAAAATGAGAGTACATTATGTTTTTGGCGAATTTTTCTTCCTGACCACCACCTTCAAAATAAATAATAACCGGATGGCCGCGAGCATTCAGTTTCCGCGGTCGTGCCATGAAAATTGTCAGGGCACCAAGGTCAGGAAATGGCAGCTCCAGTCGTTGAATAATTTCCTGTGTTTCGACTGTTTCCTCTGCGACTGCTTCGGTGTCACCTGCCACCCAAACGAACAGCATTCCAATAAAACCCGATAGTTTCATCAAGCCCGCGATGTGCATTTTTCCCTCAGCAGCTGTTCCGGTTTCGGCAGGGTCGGTATGTAGCGCCGTTTTAATAGTGCTAATGATAGCCTGTTCCTTCCTCAAGGGCACGATTTAAACACACCAGCACCTTCGGCGGATATGCCCACCCCTTCAATTTTTTTGTCGTATTTCCTACCGTGCGCGGGCAGACATTGCCGATTTTAGAAGGCTTATTTTAAAGACATTATTGGGGTCATTTGACATTTTGTTTCGCTATGCCAAACTCATGGTAGCTAAAACACCAGAGTCGAGCACAGGCATTGGTTTGCAGGCGCGCCGGGTGGGGGACGGGCAGGCGAGTCGGTTGTTGCCGGGTCTGGATTTGGTTGTCACAGTTTTAACGGCGGTTTGCCGCACTATGTATGGGGAAGAAAAAATGAAAAAAATCGCTAAAACAGCGATGCAGGCCGTGCTGGCGGCAGGGGTTGCGGCGGCTGGTCTGTCGGCGGCATTTGCTGCTGACATCAAGGTTATTCACGCAGGTGAACTGCTTGCGGTGCCGGGTCAGACACCCAAGTCTGAGCAGACACTGGTTGTAGCCGACGGCAAGATCACTCAGGTACTGGACGGATACCGTGCTGCCAGTGAATTCGGTGCAGACGCTGCGGCAATTGATTTGAAAGAACAGTTCGTGATGCCTGGCATGATGGACATGCATGTTCACATTCAAATGGAACTGGGCCCGAATAGCGATAGCCAACGCTTACGCATGTCGGATGCGGATGTTGCGATGCAAAGCGTGCATTATGCAGAGCAAACATTGCTGGCCGGTTTTACCACTGTGCGCGATTTGGGTGCGCGTCCTGAACAGATTTATGCGCTGCGGGACGGTGTTGCACGTGGCTGGATTGCCGGACCCCGCATTGTGGCTTCTGGCGGTGTTTCGGTCACTGGCGGGCACGGCGATATTGATGGAATGCGGGCCGACCTGATGGAAAAATATACCGCCAAAACCATTTGTGACGGCGGCGATGATTGCAGGCGCGCCACGCGTCGGGCGGTCAAGTTTGGCGCTGATGTCATTAAAATTACAGCCACCGGCGGTGTACTTAGTGACACCAATACCGGCACCGGCCAGCAGATGGCAAACGACGAGCTTAAGGAAGTGATGGATACAGCCCACGGCCTTGGCCGTAAAGTGGCCGCCCACGCGCACGCTGCTGAAGGCATTAACGCTGCGCTGCGGGCCGGGGTTGACAGCATCGAACATGGTTCCTACGCCGACAAAGAGAGCATTCGGTTGTTCAAGGAAACCGGTGCGTATCTGGTGCCAACGCTGTTGGCTGGCGACACGGTGGTAAAAATGGCCAAAAATAGCGACTTCATGAGCCCGGCAATTAAAGCCAAAGCCCTGCGGGTTGGCGGCGACATGATGTCTCATTTCGCTGTGGCCTACAAAGAAGGTGTGAATATCGCGTTTGGGACGGATTCAGGTGTTTCCAAACACGGCACCAACGCCGATGAAGCGGTGCTGATGAAGCAGGCAGGGATGACGGAAGCCGACATTCTCAAATCCGCGACTGTCAATGCCGCTGACCTGATTGATATGGGCGACAGCCTGGGCACACTTGAGGCTGGTAAACTCGCGGATATTATCGCCATGAATAAAAGCCCGCTTGAAGACATTGCTGCGCTGACGGATGTGGTTTTTGTGATGAAGGGTGGCAAGGTCTATAAAAAATAGCTGAAAACAGCTTCAGGCACCGCTGCTGCGGTGTCTGTTTCATAACTTTGGGCGCGATTTATGCGGGATGGAAAAATCAAGGATTACCGGGCGTTGTATGGTGCTTTGGCGCTGGTGCTCATCGGTTTGGTTTTGTCCTTGCAGAGCATCCTTTATCTGCATGAAGATTATTTTGGTCGAGAGATTTTCACTGCCCGTTGGCACTGGGAAATTGTGCTCAACATTCAAATTCTGTGTTTTGCTTTTATGTGGTTCAGCCATCATAACCGAATACTTTTTTCCCATGGCCGTTGGCGCGCGAGGGCGATATTGAATTTTTTAATTGGATTTGGTGCCGTTGGTATGCCAGCTGCACTTATGATCATGTCGGCGAGCCTGGATTGGTACCGCAATCCGCCCGGATCCGACGTACCCAAATATCTCATCGGCATAGCAGCGATGATTTGGCTGGTTAGTAATTTTCTAATTCCGGCCATTCAGAAATTTGCGCTGTCGCGGCGAAAAATCTCAGGGCGAAGTCGCGAGCCAGGTGGTTTACTATTGGTTCGTGCGTTTTTACTGCGACACCTTCCCGCTGCTTTAGCGGCGGTTTTGTTGCTCGCCAACGATTTTATCGGCTTCGAGATAGGATATATTATGGCACCGTTTCTGTGCTTTTATCACGGCGCTATTGTCTATTATCGTAAGGCTTTCAAGCTGCCGCACTACGAGATTGAGGCTCCCAATGCTGAATGACGATCTGTTGCAACAATCGGAAGAAAAACCATTGCCGTTGCAAAACTCGTCTGGCTCGTTGGCGGATTCGCGGGCGCTGTGGGGGGCGGCTGCACTTATCATTACAGGGTTTATTCTCGCGGATATGCTGCAGCAGTATCTGGTGGCGACAAGCGGTGCCAGCGCCCTTAGCCGGTCTCGTTTCTGGTGGGAAATTGCCCTGAATTTACAAATTCTTAGCGCGGCGATGGTGTGGTTTTGTTACAGCGACCGCATTGACGGCAGCGAAGGGCGGATCAAAACCTTGCAAAAAACCCGTCGTTGGTTCGCGATCATCGCTGTCGTACTGCCAAGTATGCTTGGTTTGATCGGAATCCAGCAAAACTGGTTCGTGGAGCAGCCGCCAGCCAGCTTTGTCGGGGGTTTTGCGTGCGTTGTGATGGTGTTTTGGCT
>JAJFIT010000061.1 GCA_021774775.1 Alphaproteobacteria bacterium
GCGGCCTCGCCACAAATACTGCTTTTTCTTGCGCAGGAAATAAACGACTGTTGTGAAATAACCTGCACATAAAAAAGCTATGATGCCCAGCTGCGGGTGGTGGGTCGTGACTTGCAGAATTGCGAAAGCCAGGGCGAAAACCGCACCCAAGCCATTGATATAGAACCAGAGCTTGAGTTTATAATTTTTGATTTCGGTTAGGATCACGGCTTCGCCACCTTATTCGGCTGATTTGTTAACACAACCGTAACGAGATTTGGTTTCCAATAGATTAATGCCCACGGTGATCGAGGCTTGGTGAAGTGTGATCGTGTCAGTTTGTACAAAGCGAGACTGCAGGCAACCACGTGCGGATGCCTGCAGGTTTTTCTTTAGCTGTTGAGGACATCTTCAAGCTTCTGCGCCTGGTCTCCAAGGTTGCCAGCAACAGAAAGCAGCCCACCGGAAACGTTCTTAACCTCTTCAACGTTGCCGTTAACATCAACGATGTTGCTTGTAACATCACTAACGCCAACTGATACTTCCTCAACATTGCGAGCTATTTCCTTGGTGGCAGCACCCTGCTCTTCGACAGCCGCTGCGATTGATGAGGAAAATTCGCTCAGGGTATCAATTGTTTTGCCGATACTACCGATTGAATCAACTGCTGTAGTCGTCGCGTTTTGAATTTCGGTAACTTGCTGCTTTATATCATCTGTTGCCTTGGCTGTTTGAACGGCCAGGCTTTTTACCTCTGATGCAACAACCGAAAATCCACGACCAGCATCGCCTGCCCGGGCTGCTTCAATGGTGGCATTCAATGCCAGCAAATTGGTCTGGCTTGCAATGTCGTTAATCAATCCCACGACTGTTTCGATCTGCTTTGACGCAGCCGAAAGTCCCTGAACCAGATTATTGGTTTTCTGGGCCTCGTCAACTGCGGTCTGGGCCAGGTCGGTCGAGCGCGTGACCTGTTGATTAATCTCCTGAATCGACGTGTTCAATTCCTCTGCAGCGGAAGCCACGGTTTGTGCGTTGGCACCGGCCTGCTCCGCGGCAGCGGAGACCATTGTTGTCTTTTCAGTGGCTTGACCTACAGACTGATTGAGCCCTTCCGCACTGGCATTAAGGTCGTTCGATGCTTCGGCGATGGAACCGACGATGGCGTGGAATTCAGTCATTTTATTTTCAATGCCGTCGGCTGCAGCGTTTATTTCATTTGCGGCAATGCCGTATGAGCCAAGCAGGCCATGGGGCGAAATTCGGCGGAAATACTGGTTTTTGGCAATAAAACCGAGCGAGGCGGTGCTTTCCCGCACATAGGCATCGGCCCGGTCAATCATCTCGTTTATGCGATTACACAAGTCACGCTCTATACAGTTTTCAGTTGTTATGCCGCCAATGCGTGATTCAAAATTTCCGGCGCATACATCGGTTACGACCGATAGAATGTCCTTAATTTTCTCAGAGCTAACGCTATTGTCGATTGTTGTATCAATGTTGTGAAGTCCGTCCATGTCAGTCATCCTTCTTCAAGTCGGCAATAAATTCATTGTAGCTGACGTTCTTTTCCTCAAGCATGGCTTTTAGAGACGCTACAGACTCTTGCAAACCGGCTTTTTTGCTTGGGTTTCTGCGTTCAATAGAGGACAGCTGTTCATACAAAGGCATGACAATATTTTTTATGGTGTTGGGATTGGGAGTTCTTCGCGTGGAGTGGTATCCGACGATATTTCCGTCAGAGCGGCTTGGCGTTACATGTGCCATAACCCAGTAGTGGTCGCCGTGTTTGGTGGAATTCACCACATAGGCGAAAATTTCCTGGCCAGATTTAATGGCATCCCACAGCATATCGAATACTGCCCGCGGCATATTTTTATGGCGTATAACATTGTGCTGTTTTCCAACCACATCTTCTTCCAGATAGTCGGAGACCTCCAGAAAAGTGTGATTGGCATAGGTGATGCGACCGTCGAGGTCCGTTTTGCTAACGATTAGATCATTTCGATCAAAGAAGACTTCTTGTCCGTCGAAGTTCATTGTATTTCCTCAATTCATTTGGCGACGCATGCCCTAAAATGCGCCCCTCACCACTGGCTCCGCACGAAGGCGCTGCCGTGGAATGGAAATACTCGACCCAACTGACAATATAACTGTCTATTATTTAAAATTTTATTAAGTGGCAGACTTCGAAGGCGGTGGAAATATGCTCTGGTTTTCAGTCTCGATAGAGTCCGCTGAATGGATGCTCACTAAACGATTGTAAATGCACAACTCTTCCTGTTTAGATGCAAGTATCATGCTCTATCGCTCGCAACAAGGAGCCCCAAGAATCGCCGCACTACTCCGCTCAATTTTCAGAAAGAGCTGACTGTGGACCAGTGAATGAATGCGGCTGATGTGCTGGATTTGCCTGTTGTTGGATTTGCCTGTTGTTGGATTTGTCCGGCGTCGTTAGCGGTTCAATGCCAGATAGTCTTCAGCCACGCGGGCATCAATGTCTATTGGTACAGGCACCACACAATCCCCAGTGCCGCCCCCTGCTCCCTGGCCCTTACGTTGGGCAACGCGCTCCAAACATCTGGCCTGAAGGGCAAAACCTATGTCCATCGATTCGATTGAATTGCCAAGCGGTCGTGGACCGGACAAGTTGACCATATGACCGCCACCGAGGATGTGTAGCACTCGTTCGTCAATTAATGTCAGGCTTTCAATGCCCTCTTCCGGGTAGGCCGTACAGCGAACGACCAAGGGGCTCGCTTTGATCTCGGCCACATCAATTTCAGTTGGAAAATGACCACCATTCATCAAAATTACGCCGTCTTTCAGGTTGGGAATATCATCTGCAGTGATGATATTTTCTGCGCCGGTTTCGGTGACGATTATGTCCGCGCTTTTAATCGCATCACGGCGTAGCGGCGTGGCAAAGCCGTCAAAATGGGCAGAGAGTGTCGTGACGGGGTTGGTGTCGACAACACTGACAGTGCTGAAAGCGGCACGGAAACAGCCGGCAACTCCCTGCCCGCAGGCCCCGTAACCAAACACAGTCACCCGTTTGCCGTTGGTAGCCCGATTGGTCAGCCGCATGTAGCTTTCAAAAATACTTTGGCCCACTGCATGTTTGTTTTCGGCAAACTGCTTAATCGGGCTGTCGTTGATCACAAGAATTGGCACGCCAAGCTGGTCGCGCAGCGGTTTCAGCCGCGCTCGGCCAGAGGTGGTTTCTTCGGTACCGCCCAAAAGCCCCTCGTAAGGACTATCCAGATAGCGGACGAAAAGATCCCCGCCGTTATCCAGCAACAGGTCTGGTTTTTCCGCCAGAATTCGGGCCAGTGATTGGCCGTGAACATCGCTGTCCATGGTGGCTTCGGCGAATACATTGATGTCATTGGCCTGAAGAAAATTAACCGTCGTCGCCTGGGTGCTGTTCAGGTTGCCGGTTGCAACGATGCGGGCACCGCCAACGCGCAGCGTCAGTAGAAGCGCGACTGTTTTGGGCTCCAGATGAATACCGGTGCCAATGGTCAGTCCTGCAAAGGGTTGGGTCACCTCAAATTCGTCTCTGATTGCAGCCAAAAGCCTGCAACTGCGGTGAACCCAATCGATGCGGGAGTTACGGTTCGGATCGATGGCCATTGGTTTGTCTCAGTGTGATGTTTTTGTTATCAGGCTACACTAGATGACGACCCCTGTTATGGCAACAGCATCAGGCTATTGGCATGTTCCTACTTGTACTTGGCCAATGACAGACCGTTGATTGAATGATACTGGGTGATGGGATGTAGGGATTAGGGAGCTAAACCATGTTGAGACCACTGCTGGGTGTTGCGGTTATCTTGTTGATTGCTTTTTTGCTGTCGAACCGGAAAAAGGCAATCAATTTGCGGGTGGTTGGCGCCGCATTCGGGCTGCAGCTATTTTTTGCAGTGTTCGTGCTTTATGTCCCGTTTGGAAAAGCTGTGTTGGGCGGCATGGCCAACGGCGTGACAGCGTTGCTTGAGTTTTCCAAGGCTGGAACCAATTTTATTTTTGGCGGCTTCGCATCCGATAGTTTTGGTTTCGTGTTTCTAATTCAAGTGCTGCCGGTAATCATCTTTGTTTCTGCACTGATGTCAGTTCTGTATCACCTGCGTATTATGCCGGTGTTGGTGAAACTGTTTGGCGGCGCAATGAGCAAGCTGGTGGGTACAACGCCGGTGGAAAGCCTGTGCGCCGCGGCGAATATCTTTTTCGACCAGTCCCAGTCACCTCTGGTGGTGCGCCCGTACATTGACCGCATGAGCGACACGCAGTTTTTCACCGTGATGGTATGCGGGCTGGCGTCTATTTCCGGCGCAATATTGGGCGGCTATGCCAGCATGGGCATCAGCCTGGACTTCCTGATTGCGGCAGCATTTATGGCGGCACCGGGCGGCCTGTTGATGGCCAAGATAATGATGCCGGACGACCCCGAAGCAGAGCAAAGTGAAGATATTGACCTGTCATCGGTGGACAATGTGGGCGAGCCTGCGATCAATGTGGTTGAAGCCGCTGCCAACGGGGCGCTTGACGGTGTGAAGCTGGCGGCTGCAATTGGCGGCATGTTATTGGCCTTCGTTGCCTTGATCGCGTTGATGAACGGCATTATTGGCGGTGCCGGCGATATGGTTGGCATCGCGGGGCTTAGTCTTGATTCCATTCTGGGCGCGGTATTTGCGCCCTTCATGTATTTGTTGGGTGTTCCGTGGGAAGAAGCTGCAATTGCTGGTAATATGGTCGGGCAAAAACTGATCTTGAACGAGTTCGTTGCCTTTGCGAATTTGGCACAGATCCAGTCAACACTTAGCGACCATACGGTTTCTGTGGTTACATTTGCGCTGTGTGGTTTTGCAAACTTCTCTGCCTTGGCGATTTTGCTGGGCGGGCTTGGCAGCATCGCACCCAGCAAAAAACACCTGATCGCCAGTTTTGGTCTGCGCGCAGTTGCTGCTGGTACCTTGTCGAACCTGATGAGTGCCGCTTTGGCCAGTATTTTGATTGGGCTATAGATTTGTTTTCCCGATGAAGTGCTTAAATGGTTGATTGATGAGGTCCAATTGCCGGTTCATGCGGGCATTTGGGCCAATGGTCCTCTTTTCTGACCGACCCATGGTTCGGGACCTTATAATTGCGTCTGAATTTTAATAGGAAATTATGATGCAAAAAAGCCGGTTAAGTCTAACAACATTGGCATTTACGGTCCTGATCGCCCCGTTTTTGGCGGCGCAGGATACACAGTATACACCAGCCGCGACACCGGACCAGACTGAAGTATTTGAGATATCAACCAACAAGAGCATTGAACTGGATTACTACCTGCCGGACGGTTTTGACACCCAAAAACCCTATCCAGTCATGTTGACACCCGGGTCATTCTTTTTGCAAGACGATCCTGCAGCGTTTGGCTGGGTGGTTGTTCGGGCCTACATCGGTGATCGTCGCTTCACGACCAAAGACGCCAATATAGTGCTGGACCACCTTTCGAAAGTCATCAAGCCGCGCGGCAATAGGTTTCACATTATGGGTTATAGTGCCAACAGTGGTGGAACATTTCGTATCGCGGCGGCCTTGCCGGGTCGGTTTGCTGGTGTATTAACGATCCCGGGGTACCCGAGGCAACGGCTGGAATATGAAGCATTAACGCGGATGAAAATTCGGTTTATTGTTGGCGAGCGGGATGGTTATTGGTTACGGGAAGCCAAAAAAGCACATGCACAATTCACGGATCTCGGCACTGACACCGATATCGAGATTGTTAAAAATGGAGGTCATGTATTGAAGGAATTGGCTGGCGAACCGCTATTTAAACGGATCGACGACTGGTTTCGCTAGATCATGATCATGACTATAGTTGCCCCATAGCTGGACAAGGCGGTATTGGGCCCATATTGCTGGCCGACAATAAATCTTCTGCCCCGAAAGACTAACCATGCAATTATCAAATGTCCTAAAGCAGTTTATGTCACCCCGCGGCATCGCCCTGATCGCAGTGTGGCTTTTCGTGTCTCTCGGCATGATGGCTTATTATAAGGCGAAATTCGTTTTGTCTGGCGACATTGCCTGGACAAATGTTTTTGCTCTGTTTTCGTTGGATGCTGTATTTGGCTATATTGTTGCCACCATTCTGGTTTTCGGATGCGAGCTGGTAGGCCGCGCCACTGAAAATGTATTAGTTGACCGGGTTACAACATCGCAATTGGCGGCGCTTCGTTATGTAGCCTGCGCTGTTTTTGGCGTCGCTAGCGTTTTCGCTGCCAGTTATGGCTGGTTTACCCTGCTTTTCGGCTACCCGACGTCAACGGATTTTCTGATCGATCTAATAGTGTTATCCCTCACCTTGCCGTTGTTTGTTAACGGGTTGCTGGAAACTTTTCATTATCACGGTGCCTGGCAGGCAGAGCGCTTCGAGAAAGAAGCTGCATCGAGGGAGGCGTTGCTTGCAGAGTTTGAAGCGCTTAAAAATCAGGTTAGCCCGCATTTTTTGTTCAACAGTTTTGCAACCCTGTCACAAATTATTCAGGACGATCCTGTTCGTGCATCCGCCTTTGTCGATGATTTATCTGACGTGTTTCGCTATGTACTTCAGAACCGTGACAGCGAAACGGTGGCATTGTCGGACGAACTGAAGGCAGTACAGGCACTGCTGCAGGTTCACCAGGCACGGGTACCCGGGGGGTTGGTTGTCAATATTGACATCGTGGACAAAGCGAAAGGTGAACAGATTTTGCCAATGGCGCTTTATACGTTGGTGGAAAATGCCCTCAAGCATAATATTGTCAGCGCGGAACAGCCGCTTTCCATAAAAATTCATGTGGATCGGGACGATACCTTGGTGGTGGAAAACACGTTACAACCACGCAGAACAAGGCATTCGCTTGGTACGGGACTTAAAAATCTCGACCGACGATTCCAATTGATGCTGCGGCGCGGCCTGGATGTGCAAAAGGCCGACGGTAAATTCATCGTGCGGGCCCCACTGGTTGGAGTTTTATCGTGAATATTCTTGTGGTGGAAGACGAGCCTGTTGCGGCGGAACGCCTAAAATCATTAATCGAGGAGCGAAAGAGTGGCGCGACAGTCAGCGCGATTGAAGCCACCGCCGAAAAGGCAGCAAACCGAATAACAACAGAGGCTTATGATCTTATCTTCATGGATATCCAGTTGGCCGACGGCTTGTGTTTCGATATTTTTGAAGCTGTTGATCCGCCCTGTCCGGTTATATTTTGCACGGCATTTGATGACTATGCTATTCAGGCCTTTAAAGCCAATGGAATCGAATATCTTTTGAAACCCGTGCGCGGCGACGACATCGACCGTGCATTTGACAGATATGATGCCCTTAAAAGCCAGTTTAAAAATGCAGACATCATCTCAAAGACTAAAAAAATTAATTACGAATCTGGACCCAAACAACGATTTTTGATCAGGGCTGGAAACCGCCTGTTTAGTATTCAGGTTGATGAGGTGGCATGGTTTGAAACCCGCGGCAGAGATATCGCGCTGCGTTCTTTTGATGGGCGCGACTTCTATATTGATGACACGCTAAACGAACTGGAACGCAAGCTCGAACCGGGTAGGTTTTTTCGGATAAACCGACAGCGTCTCATGGCTTTCGACGCCATTGAGGACATTCATATTGATGAGGGCCGCTATTATGTAAAGATGGCTGCTGATCCATCACCTGTCCTGGTTAGCCGAGACCGGGTTCCTGATTTTCGTCAGTGGCTGGACCGCTAGCCGCCCCGCCAAGCTTTCTATGTTATTTTTGTAAACAATTGTACAAAAATTGACCGCGTATTGATACACTATGTGTTCAAGGGTTGTACTATATAACCTTAGGTAAGTTGGGGTGTCGATTATTGTCAGAATTTCGCTATAAGGCTTTTATCAGTTATAGCCACCAAAACAGACAAATAGCGGCCTGGCTTCTGAAAAAACTCGAGGGTTACCGCGTTCCTGCGCATTTAAACGGTAGTAGCAGGCGGTTTGAGAAGTCCCCCATCACCCTCGGTAAAATGTTTCGGGACCGCGAAGAATTATCCGCATCTGTTAGTCTCGATTCAAAACTTCTTGATGCAATTAAACAATCTGAGTTTATAATTGTTGTGTGTTCTCCCGATGCTGCGGCTTCGCGGCGGGTCAATGAAGAAATTGCTCAGTTCATCAAACACCGCGGTAGCAGAAATGTTCTTTGCTATATTGTTGAAGGCGAACCAGAGTTTGGGCCGATAACCGGACAGCCAGCGCAGGATTGTGTTTCGCCCGTATTGCGCAAATTGTATATTCAGTCCGGCCAAATTCCTGTGGCGGCTGATGCTCGTGGCGTCGGCGATGGCCCCTCGCGGGCGCTTCAGAAGATTATTGCCGGCTTACTTGGGGTTGATCTGGACGAATTAGTGCAGCGAGATGCGCGAAGACATCAAAGCCGGCTTGCGATGGTTGCGGCGGTTTCGGCTGGATTCGCCTTGCTGACGACTGGATTGTTGGTGCGGGCGAATTTGGCGGAAAGTGCTGCACAACAAGCCACTCTTGATGCTCAGTTGCAGAATGAACGTGCAGAAGATTTGATTCATTTTATGTTGGAAGATCTGGCAGGTACCAGACTAGTTGAACTTGGCCGCCTGGACGTTCTCGATGCAGTCTTGGTTAAAGTAACAACCCATTATTCGGAACAGGACGATAATAAACTGGGCGATTCAGGTTTAGCCAGAAAAGCGCGGGCCTATCAACAATTAGGACGATTATATCTGGCAGGAAATATGCTCGATTCTGCCAATGAATTGTTTGAGTATGCGTTCCGCACTACAGAGGCTTTGGCGAAAAGAAATCCTGGCTCAGAGGAAGCGGTTTTTTCTCATATAACGAGCCTGTATGGGATTGGCTTGAGTGATATTTTTCGCGGGCGCTATGTTGCGGCAGAAAAAGCATGGCGAGAAAGAGTAGAATACGGTGAAACTTTACTCCGTAACGAGAAGCATTCACAGTCAGTATGGGGTGAACTCAGCAACGTACATATACATTTGGGCTGGTCTTTGATGGAGCTGGGCCGCGTTGAAGAAGCTTATGTCGAGTTTAAAAAAGGTCGAAACTTACGGCAGGCCTATGCAGACCGTTATCCCGAAAATACAACCGGATTGAACAATCTTGCGGGTGGTTTTTATCATGTTCAATGGGCAGAGTTGTACCTTGGCAAGAATGAACAGGCGTTGGAAAATGCGATAAAATCTAATGAAATATACAAAAAATTAACTGATACAGCTCTTTTGGATCAACGCGCTCGGGGGAATTATGCTCGCAGTCTGCGCTGGCTATCCGAAGCTGAGATTGCCGGTGGTAAATATAATGAGGCTTCCAAACACCTAAGACAGTCTGTCGCTATTCACAAAGAACTCCTTGATTTCGAACCGAACGAAAAAACTTTTCAATATCAGGCTTGTGTTAGTTCAGTGATGCTAACGGAAGTGTTGATTGCCAACAGGAAGTTTAAAGAAGCTCAATCGGCAAATAATGCCATTTGCAGCAATGCGGCCGAGGTTTTGGCGCTTGATCATCCCTTAGTGCACAACCGTTTTTATGGATACCGGCAGGAACTGGTACGAATGAAATTGCAAATGCTGGACAAGCGCAACAGTCATGCGGCTGACGGATATACCAAATTGACATCGCGGTTTGAGCAGGAAACACCGGAAATCAAAAATTCCCTGTTGGGACGGCGTATTGCTCTTTCGTTGGCTATTTACGCTGTAGAATTGGGTAATCAAACGCACAATTTGCCCGGCGCGAAACGGGGATTGTCAAATATTGCTGCGAAAATTGGCTCAGGCCTTGGGGCTTTACATAGCCCGACCGCGAGGTTGTTATCGCGGGCAAAGCAGCTTTCTAGCCAAGCTTCTGGTGAAATAGAAAGTGAAGCTTTATCAATTGATTTTTGATTTAGGGTCAATGGAATTCTTGTATGGAAACCACTGATTGCATTGTTATCGGTGCTGGCGTTGTTGGTTTGGCTGTAGCCAGTAAACTTGCCGCAACTGGCAGAGAAGTTTTGGTCCTTGAAGCCGAAAATGCAATTGGAACCCAGACATCCGCGCGCAACAGCGAAGTGGTTCACGCTGGAATTTATTATCCCCCAGCCAGCCTTAAGGCCGCTTTTTGTGTGTCTGGACGGAAAGCCCTATATCACTACTGTACGGACAGAGGTGTGCCGTTCAGCCGATGCGGAAAACTCATTGTTGCGACTGAGAATGACAACATATCCGATTTGGACGACATTCTCAAAACTGGTCAGGCCAACGGCGTAACAGATTTGATAAAACTGGACCAGCCGCAGGTGAGGGAAATGGCTCCTGCTTTGAATGCGGCTGCGGCCTTATGGTCGCCGTCCACTGGTATTGTTGATAGCCATCAACTGATGCTTTCGCTGCTTGGAGACCTGCAGCGGCACGGAGGCGCGCTGGTGTTAAATTCCGGGGTCAAGAGCATGTCGTCGCACGGCGGCAAATTGCAGGTAACCGTTGATGACGATGTTGAAACAACCATACAGGCGCACACCGTCGTAAATTGTGCGGGTCTGGGTGCAGTTCCCGTTGCCAACCATACGAACGGCTTGCCGGCGTCAGCTATCCCGAGAGTTGACTATGCCAAAGGCAGTTACTTCGCCTATTCCGGTAAAGTGCCGTTTGATTGCCTGGTTTACCCGGTGCCGTCACCCGGCGGGCTGGGTATTCACCTGACGCTTGATCAGGCGGGTCAGGCCAGGTTTGGTCCGGATGTAGAGTGGGTCGAAGAGATTGATTATACCGTCGATCAGAATTCTAGGATAAAATTTGTGAAGTCAATCCAGGCCTATTGGCCTGACCTCGAGCCATTACGGCTTCACGCTTCATATTCAGGCATTCGGATCAAAACCTTTGCCAAAAACGCAGACTATCATGACTTTCTCATATCTGGCCCAAAAGACCATGGCGTTCCCGGGCTGATCAATCTGTTTGGTATCGAATCGCCTAGCCTGACGTCCTGTTTGGCGATAGCAGATTATGTTAGGGCCAAATTGGTAGTTTAGGCAGGCCCGCCTTATTTTTGCTCCTGTCTTAATTTTTGTTCAAGACAATATTGCCCTGCATAACCAGCGTAGGATTGCGCAAAACAGAAATGTTGGTGATTGGATTACCCCTCACCGCGATCAGTTCCGCCAGCATACCGGTTTTCACCTGTCCGATCTGGTCAGCCATATGCAGCAGGCTGGCGTTTACCGATGTGGCGCTGCGCAGGACGTCAACCGGCTCCATGCCATATTCAACCATCAGTTCCAGTTCCCAGGCGTTGTCGCCGTGATCAAACACCCCAACATCAGACCCGGCGCACATGATAACGCCCGCCTTCAGCGCGGCAGTGAAAGAGGCTTTCTGGTCGGTAATGCGCTTGGGTTCGGCCCCCTCGCCTTTCTTCCAGCCCTGATATCCGGCAATTGCTTCGCCGGCCGCCAGCGTTGGACACCATGCAACGCCTTCGTCTTTCATTAACTTAAAAATTTCAACGGTGCCCGCATTGCCGTGTTCGATAGTCTCAACACCGGCCATTATGGCCCTGCGCATTGCTTCTGGTGTAGAGGCGTGCGCGACGGTGTAACGACCAGATGAACGGGCTGTTTCAACAATTGTTCGAATTTCTGCCTCTGAAAAGGTTGGCATAGCCTCACCGTTGGGGCCCCAACGATAATCAGCATATACCTTGATGAAATCAGCGCCGTGGCCAATTTGATCGCGGGTTTCCGCAACCAAACCCATCCCATCCGCCGTTTCAGCCCCCAAGGGAACCCTGACATGCTCGGCGAAGCCTTTTGGGCCGTATGATCCAGTGGCAACAATTGCTTTGCCCGCTACAATCAACCGGGGGCCGGGAATTACACCTTTCTTCAGTGCCAGCTTAACACCTACGTCCACGTAGCCAGCGCCTTCGCTGCCCAGATCGCGCAGGGTTGTGTACCCTGCTTCTAAGGATGCTTTTAAGTGGTTACCTGCCCTGAGCGCCCGTTCTGCCCAGGATTCTTTCAGGACCTGATCATTCCAATTGGTCTCGTCGTAGGGGTGAAGCAGCACATGGCTGTGAAGTTCGATCAGGCCGGGCATAAGCGTTTGACCGGGCAGTTGGATAATCTCGGCAGCACTTTGTTCCAGGCTATCAAGACTGGCAATTTGGGCGATACGCCCGTTCGACACCAATACTGCTTTGCCAGTGATGAGTTTTGATGATTTTCCGTCAAAAATAGCATCCGGCACCAAAATAACGTCGTCCGCAGACAAGGGGGCGGCCACAATTGTCATCCACAGCACAAACGTGGTTCGTAAAAGATATTTCATAACCCCTCCCCTGATTGATGCTTGGCTAATTGTATCCGGCGAAATAGCTGACAGCAAACAATTGCTGCAGTTTAAACATCAGAGGCCGATGTCACTGCGCTATTTGGGTATTTTTCAATTCTGACAGTCGGCTGCCATATGCCTTGGCGTAGGGAGCCAGTCGAAAAGCTTTTTCATAGGCTGCGATCGCTGCTTCGGTGTCCCCTCGCATCAGTTTAGCCTCCGCGAGCAAGGACAGGGCATAATGATCACCAGGCGCTTGTTCCAGAGCGGCCTCCAGGAGGACGATTGCTGATTTCGTATCCGCTGAATCAAACAAAAACGCAGATGCCTTATCAACCAAAGCAAAATGATTTTGCGCGGGGGCCTGCAGGTCAGACAGCCGACTAAGGCGCGTGGTAAGCTGTGTGATCTGGTCGACCATGTCCGGGTTATCTTTCCAGCGAGCGGCGAGTGCCTCTGCCAACACTCGGATTGCCGGCGATATTTCCTCTTTCGCCAATAATGACGAAAGTTCACTTGCTGCAATGCGTGCCGCTCCAGGGTTCGAAAGCTGCATGAAATAACGGGCACGCCAATAGCTAACGGTTTCGTCGGGTGCGTAGCTGGCGGTGATTGGATCCACCTGAAGTCGATCGAGCATAGTACCGAACAGCGGAAACAGTCCAAAGCTGCCGGCTGTAACGGGATGCATGCCTGACCATATTATCTCGTCGTTCTTGGGGTTTGACAGTACAAAGGATACCACGTCGTCGGCGCCGTCCTTGATCAAGGTTCCTTTGAGTGAATATACCGGCGTGGAAGGCCCGTGACGGGTATAAATGCCGCCAGTTGGGTCCGGCGCGTCGAGATTCCACCAATGACGAATTACCAGAATATCCGGAACTTGAGAAAGATAGTAGGACGACATTTCGCTGATCGCGATTGCCAGCGGTATTTTTTCCCTATCGCCACCCGAAGTGCGAACATCATTGATGGTGACAATGACGCCAGGTTTTTCGCTGTTGGCAAACTGAATTCGGTCAGGTGCCGTATTTTGTGTTGCAGTAGTGTTCCAGAGATAAACGACGCCGAGAATGGCTATCAATAATACGGCGAATCCCACCGGACCAAGAGGCCTCCATTTTTTTTGCTGGGCCGTCCTTTCATTGGCTTCCGGCAATAATTGATATCCTTGCCGCGGGATGGTGGCGAGCATTTTGGGGTTATTGATGTCGTCGCCCAGTGCTTTGCGCAGTTTGGAAATTGCAACTGGGATAGTTTGTTCGCTTAACTCCCGACCTTGCCAGACCTGATCGATAAGTTGTTCTTTCGATATAATGTCGCCGCGCTGTGTACACAGCGCTTCCAGTAAATGCGCAATTTTATCCTCAAGTTTCAGCCTGTGACCGTCGCTGTGAACCAATTCGTTTCCGGGCGTTTTGAAGGCCCACGGCCCGATAACAAACGAGGCTGATTTTGGTTTGTCTGACACGGTGGGCGCGGCTCCGGTGAATTTACTTCGATAAAATAAGGCTACTTAACCTTACAGGCGAAAGCGCTGGAAATGCCAGCATTGAGAAACATTTCCTGTGTGAATTGGCCACATTTAAGGTTTCTTAAGGATCCTTAAGTGTGCGGATACCCTATTTTTCAGTTCAAGAAAAACAAAAGACAGAGTTAAGCAGCAGAGAAACACAAGATTGAGGAAATACTATGATTAAAGTCATCAAAGGCGTCTTTTATGGGGCGGCGATGCTAGCTATAACTGTAACGGTACCGGCTGTGGCACAGGACATAGATGCCGCCCAGTGGGAACTGTCGGAAAATGGATCCCAAATCGTTACGCACCTTGGCAGGCAGAGCATCCAGCTAAACAACGGCATCGCTGACCTGAAAAATACCAAGTTTCAGAATGGTACAATTAGCTTCGATATTGCCATGACAGAGAAACGCGGGTTTGCGGGCGTCTATTTTAGGAGAAGCGACAATTTTGCAGAGTATTTCTATCTGCGGTCTCACATGTCGGGCAATCCCGACTCCAACCAATACACGCCGAATTTCAATGGTGTTTCCGGGTGGCAACTCTATCACAGCCCCCGGTTCAGTGCGCCAACAGTGTATAAATTTGACCAATGGTTTCCTGTTAAGCTTGTGATCAAAGACAATAAAATGGATGTCTACATTGATAGCGCCGAACCAGTTTTGCACGTTGATAACTTAATGGGGCCGTCAGCCGCTGGAGGCATTCGCATCGGTGGTGGATTCCAGGAATTTTATTTCAGCAATTTCAAAGCTGTTGCAGACAATTCAGTCACCACTGTTGGCAAAGCTGTACCGCGCGCTGAACTTCCTGATAATTTGATTACTAAATTCAGTGTGGCCAGTACGGCTGTTCTTGGAACCTCAGTTGAAGGAAAAGCTGAGTTGGATAGAAAACTGCTGGATGGGCAAGTTTGGCAAACACTGGAGATAGACGAATCTGGCGCGGCCAACCTTGCCCGAGTGTCTGGCCGAACGCGTGATGTAAATACGTTGTTTGTGCGTAAAACCCTGACTGCCGACACCGCAAAAACTGTCCGGTTCCAATACGGCTTCAGTGATCGGGTAACAGTCTTTTTCAACGGCAGGGCAATTGCCTACGGCGATGATACCTATGTCACCCGAGATTACCGCCATTTGGGCACCATTGGCCTTTATGACAGCGTTTTTCTGCCGTTAAAACGAGGCGAAAACGAATTGATATTCGCGGTTAGTGAGGGCTTTGGTGGTTGGGGCATCAAAGCCGCAATGGACCCTGTTGTCGGCGTTCAAATGGACTAGCTCTTCCATGAATGCCGCTTCTGGAGAAGCCCGGGCAGACTTGACCCCTGCCCGGGTTTTTTTGTCTAATCAATAATGTCGAACGTCAATCCTGCGTTTGCCACAAGACGTTTGATTAACTGATCACCCATGGCGGGCGCAGTTGTCCAAATGCCGCCGCCTGTGTCCAGGTCGTCTTGCACAAGGCAAACCGCGCATTCGCTGATCATCTTTGATGTTGATCCGTAACCCGGGTCCTTGTCGCCAGTAACGGCCGCCGTTATCCTGTTGTCGCCGTCGGTTCCCACAAACATTACATCGTAGAAACCAGCCTCGCGCTCTTCCTTACCGGGGCCTTCTCCTGGCTTGGGCCCGCCTTCCTTGGACATGCTGTCGTCATTGGCAATTGCATTAGCGATTGCTTCGCCTTTTTCACCAGGGCCAGTGATAAACATTTCGTCGTAAACGAAGTCAGTGCCGTAGCTATAGCCGGTAATGAAGTTGGACCGCAAAACGTTTCGGGTGTTGATAGGCGCCATTATGAACGGTGCGCACCAGCTTTCGATCACCTCATCATAGATCGGCTTCGTACCTCTCGGTTGTTCAGGCCCTTTTGCGCCCGGAGCCAATGAATAGGGGTCCCGCAGCAATTCCAGAATCGACGGGTCCCTGGCTGCAGCAGCCATGGTGGCCTTTAGGCTGGCGGCGGTTCCGCCAGAGAAAGTTCCTTGCATTCCTCGGACCCTTCCCCGAACCCGAGACATGGGCTTGCCAAATTTTTCGCGCGCTGCAGCCTGCAGAAAATGCACACCCAAATCAAACGGGATGCTGTCAAAACCGCAGGAAAAGACAATACGTGCCCCTGATTGTTTGGCTGTTTCCTCATGCGCTTCAATCATTTGGCGCATCCAGGGTGGCTCGCCGCACAGGTCGACATAGTCGGTGCCAGCTTTGGCACAGGTGGCGACCAGATCAGACCCATAAAGCTGGTAGGGCCCAACCGTTGTCAACACCACCTTGGTGGATGCGACCATGGTTTGAATGGAATCGGGGTCATCAGCATCGGCAATAACCAGCGGTGTACTTGCAGGAGCGCCGATCTCATCGCGAACCGCGGCTAGTTTTTCTGCGCTTCTGCCCGCCATTGCCCACTTGAGTCCTGATCCTGCCCCATATTGTTTGACTAAATATTCAACAACAAGGCGGCCGGTAAAGCCACTGGCCCCGTAAACAACGACATCATAGGGTTTTTCTGCAGTCATCAGCTTGCTCTCCTGTTGTTGACACAACGTAACTATAGGGCGCGATTTGCACATGGCGACCCTAATATCAGTTGGGCTGGGCAAATTCATGCAGAAACGACCCCTAGAAATTATCGGGGTCGATAGCAGCGAATTTATTCAGTACGGCTTTCGAGGATTTTGGTTACTTGCATATAGTCGCGGGGCGAATCCACATCAATCGCGGCTTCTGCATAGGGAAGCTTAATGGCCACTCCTTCTGCCCCCAATACTTTTGAGGCCCGCTTGAAGGCACCTCTGACGGTAAAGCGGCGCAGCATCAGACCAACCAGATTGATAAAACCGAATGCTTTGAACAGTTTAAACGGGCTTTTGCGCTCGTTTTCGACATTTTTCCAGAATTCCAAAATCTTGATGCTGTCCTGGGACATAACGGCGAACAGGTTTGCGCCAGAAAGCTTGGTATCTTTAAATGGTAAATATGTACGCTTGGATTCGGGATGCATTGCCTTGATATATTTTTCTTCAACAAATCCCGCGCCAAAACCTGTTAAATGCTGCGCTTCGGCGCAAAAATAATCAACCACCTCGGGAGTTAGCAATGCATGGTCTGCGGTTGTTACCAGATAAGGGAATTGGTAACCGGTTTCTTCAATTGCCTTGATAATGCTTTGACAAATAGATTTGGCTGTCGCGACTACCTTGACGTTGGCTGCATCTAGCTCGTCCTTGAGTTTGCTGCATGAAGCGAATAGTTCTTCCTGACCATCGAACACCACGTGAATATCGCCGACCGAAGGTGACGCCCTCAACGCATCGACAGCATAAGCAATCATGGGGCGGCCCATCAAGGGTACTAACGCTTTGTATTTATGGCCAAAAATTGATGCAACAGGGTCGTTGTCATTACGTTTGCCCGCCAAAACAATCGCCGTGAATTTTACGTCAGAACCGATTTTAACCTTTGCGGCTGACGCATCGGCGGCATCTGATGTCTCGTTGGTGTCCGGCGGGTTTAATGTCATTTGGTTCGGGCCTCAATTACTCTTTAACGCAATTTGGCGGCAAAACAATCAACAGCCGTGCTCGTTGGTGGGTCGCTGAACCGTCATAGCTTGCCCTGTTTAGTTAGCCTGACAAGGGGTAAAAGGCAATGAAAGCTTCAGTCAGTTGGCGAGACGAACGACGGAGGGTATTTTGATCTGCGCTTCCGGCTTATGCCTTACGGACTTTATCGTAGCCCACTTTGCACAGTAACAGCCAAAAACCGGCGATCAACCAGGCTGCCACTATATCAGTTGGCCAATGCACGCCTAAGTAAACACGGCTCACGCCATTCATTAAAATAATACCTGAAGCTACTATAAGTATTATGTAATTTAATTTTTTTGGACTGACCTTCAACAACAGGAAAGCAAGCAAACTATAGACAACAGCTGACCGCAGCGTGTGTCCGCTGGGAAAACTGGCGCTGGAGGCTGAGACTATCTGCTCGACAATTTCAGGCCGGTCTCGCCCGAACGCCCATTTGGTAATAGCGGTAATGATAAATGAGCCCGCGGCTGCTACTAAAAACCAATGTGCTGCCTGTTTTTCTTTGCGCCAGTACAAAACTCCGACGGTAATCAGGCTTATGGCTGCCAAGACAATAGAATCTCCCAGATGGGTTAAACCGGCAACCAGCGTTTGCCAGAAGTCACCGGCTATCACCGTTGGTGAATTTCCGCGCAGCAGCAGAATGCCGTTTTCGTCAAATTTGGCGGTATAGCCCTGCGTAACAAGGAATGCGAGGCAGACAAATAGCCCTACCGGCAATAATAGCAGCGCATGATTTCGCAGATTACTCATTGATGTCCCCTGTCTCCAATCAGGTTAACATATCGGTGAGCCCCCTATTTTGCCAGCCTTTGTTGCGTATAAATGAACAGATTGGGGTTGCGAATTTGCGGTTGCACCGCCCAGAAACGGTCTGTGGCAATAATGTCTGCGCCCATAGCAATGATGTTCCGGTATGAAATGTTGGTTTTTTGGTCTCTGATTTGGTTGTCCAGTGCGCTCGCGCCGCGACCGAGTGTACCAACGATTGTGCGCCAGCCGCGCTGGTGCAGTTTTGCATAAAAGGCAGGCTCCAGCAGGCGCGTGCCGGTCCAGGCAACCACCAGTCGGCTTGGTATGCCGCTGGCATCCAGGCTTTCAATGACCTGATCGTTGGACAGACCAATCGAAATTGGCATCTCGGGGGCGATACTGTAGAAAGCCTGCGCTTGCTTAATGGAGTATGCGATCGACATACTGTAGTCATTGGCACCGGTTTGATCCACCAACTGGGCTACTTTCTTGAAGTCAGTACCTCGTTTTATGTCCAGGGTCAGGATAGTGCGCCCAATGGTCCATTTGAGGGCGGCCTCCAGTGTCGGGACTCGAAAATCGGTTAAGGTTCCATCGTTATCTTTTAACCTTAGGCCTTTGATATCATCCCATGTCTTGTTGTTAAGCGCCCCGGTGCCATTGCTGGTGCGACCCAGGGTATCATCATGCATCAATACAAGCGTGCCGTCCTTCAGTTGGGCCACATCCACTTCCATCAGGCCGTACCCATAGCTGAGTGCATTGTCCATCGCCTCAATCGAATTTTCCGGCATTCCAGGCACTGGCCCACCGCGATGATGGCTCAACATTGGAATGGGGGAAGTTGGCCTTTGCATGAAGGTGGCAAGCCCGCCGGGTGGTATCGTCAGATAGTGCCGAACGCTCGGGTCGATGGGTGCGGGCACTTGCTCACTGAAAACCGCCGTAGATAGGCCCGCTAGTAGCATGAGCAGAGTGAATAATTTGGGCATTTTGCTTTGTCTCCTTGACGAACGACGGCGGTGCGATGATACCTGAAGAATATTTTAACAGATTGCAAGCGAGCCACGCCCAGATGCAACAACAATATTCGCAACTTCAATATTCGATGAATGACCTGCTGGATATCATGCAGAAGCTACGAACGCCGGAAACCGGTTGCCCGTGGGATCTGGAGCAAACTTTTGAGACCATCGCCCCTTATACCATCGAAGAAGCCTATGAAGTGGATGATGCTATCCGTTCAGGTGATATGTCTGCGCTCAGGGACGAGCTGGGCGATTTGCTGCTGCAGACTGTGTTTCATGCGCGTATTGCTGAAGAAAGCGGTGAATTCACGTTCAGTGATGTCGTTGGGTCCATATGCGATAAAATGGTACGGCGACACCCTCATGTATTTGACGGTGCCAGCGTTGAAGGCGCTGACGCCCAGACCGCTGAATGGGAGTTGCAAAAGGAACAGGAGCGAAAAGCGCTGGCATTGACGCAAGGCGCGGTGCCCTCTGCTCTTGACGGTGTTGCGGGTTCCCTTCCTGCCTTACTTAGGGCTGTGAAGTTACAAAAACGAGCTGCAAGGGTTGGCTTTGACTGGCCCGACACTGTCGAGGTGCTGGATAAAGTGCAAGAGGAATGCGCTGAACTGGTTGAAGCCTGCCAAAAACCAGACAATCAAAACCACGTGAAAGAAGAATATGGTGACCTGATGTTTGTGATGGCAAATTTGGCCCGCCATTTGAAGCTTGATCCGGAAGAAGCCCTGCGAGCTGCCAACGCGAAATTTGAGCGACGTTTCAAGAAAGTTGAGGAAAAGATAGCTGCGCTTGGCAAAGCTATGGGACAGTCCAGCCTTGAGGAAATGGACGCCCAGTGGGATTTGGTGAAACAAGAGGAGTGAAACTGGAGTGAACCTCTGGGACGCTTAATTACGCTAGTCAACCCAGTAGCTGGTTCCCTTGCTGTATTTTCCCCAGGCAATGGGATCAACAGTGAAACTAAAGCGTGTACCATCCTCGGTATATTCACTCTCGATAATTTTGCTATTGGCATGCAGCCATGCAGGAGTTTGCCCGTCGTTAAAGGGAACGATAATTTCAACTTGCAGGTCTTTGTTGCTGAGGGCTTTGTCCAGAGCGGTGATGAAGGTCTCGCATCCCGCGCCGGTTAACCCGGAAACCGGCATTATGGTATTATTGCGCGCTCCAACACCCTGCCACTGTTCCAATTCGTCGGCGCTCACTAAATCAGATTTATTCATCGCTTCAAGAACAGGCGTGGCGTCGTTATCGGATGTCAGATCGTAATTCAGCTCCACGCCCAATTCGGCCAGCACGTTCTCAACGTCCTGTTTTTGAATGTCACTGTCGGGGTGGGATGCATCGCGTACATGAACGATTAGATCGGCTTCCAATACTTCCTCCAAAGTTGCCCTGAAGGCAGCGACCAATGTGGTTGGCAGTTCTGAAATAAAACCCACGGTATCAGACATGATGATTTTGCGTCCGCTGGGCAGTGTGATCGAGCGCATGGTGGGGTCAAGCGTGGCAAACAGCATATCTTCAGCCAGCACGTCGGCATCAGTCAATCGGTTGAATAACGTAGATTTACCGGCGTTGGTATAGCCCACCAGCGCCACGATCAGGTACGGGGTTTTTTGGCGCTGTGCACGGTGCAGGTTTCGGGTGCGAGTGACCGACGCCAACTGTCGTTTGATGCGGGTAATCCGGTCGGCGATTATTCGGCGGTCTGCCTCAATCTGGGTTTCGCCTGGCCCACCGAGAAAACCTGAGCCACCGCGTTGGCGCTCCAAATGGGTCCATGACCGAACCAATCGGCTGCGCTGGTACACCAGGTGGGCAAGCTCAACTTGCAGTTCGCCTTCTTTGGTGCTGGCGCGGTCGCCGAATATTTCCAAAATCAACGCGGTCCGGTCGATTACTTTAACCTTTAGCTCTCGTTCAAGGTTTCGCTGTTGAATCGGGCTCAACTCGCAGTCAAATACAATCAGGTCGATCTCTTGGGCCTTGGCGAAGCTTTTCAGTTCGTCGAGTTTTCCGCTACCCAAATAGGTCGCAGGTTTAATTGTTCGCAAGCTTGCTGTCTCGCCGCCGACCAAATCAATTTCAATAGCTGACGCCAATCCCATAGCTTCTTCAAGCCTGGCATCAGGCGAGCGAACAAGAAGGTCCGGTGCTTTGTCTTTTAGGTAAGGATGCAGAACAAACACCCGTTGTCGGGTGATTTGTTTTTGCAAATAGGCAAGTCCGTCGGTTGACCAACCGCCGCCGCTCTCGCCTGGACTGCCGGTATTTCCGGAATCGGATCGATCATTGTTTTTGGTCAAACTAGTCCTCTAAGCCTTCTTTCTCAGGCTCAAAAAGCTGTACAGGGCCGGATGGCATGACAGTTGAAATTGCGTGCTTGTAAACTAGCTGCGAATGCCCGTCCCGGCGCAGGAGAACGCAGAAATTATCGAACCAGGTAATAACGCCTTGAAGCTTAACGCCGTTTACAAGGAATACGGTAACAGGTGTTTTGGTTTTTCTGACCGCGTTTAGGAATACATCTTGAAGGTTTTGGTTTTTTTCTGACATGGTCTTCTTTTTTCTTGTTTCGTTAATGTGCCCAGCCGCTTATTCATCGCGGCAAAGTACGATCTTTGGATGGATTGCTGTCGATACCCGTTTGTTTGTTCTATATGTCAGACCTATGGAGCGTCGGTCAACAGGCTTTTGACGATTACCCGCGCCAAAGTGCCTTTGCAAAGATTGCCATAAATATAGGTGCCTCGACGCGTCCGACGAGCATTAAGATGCTTAAAATCAAATAATCAACCTGTTCTAGGCTGGCATATCCTGCAAATTCCGGGTCAGCGCTGGTGGCAAGTGGGCCAGACAGCGTCATTGCTGTAAAGGCAAGAGTAAGAGCATCCTGGAAATGAATCCCGAGAACAGCAAGGCTTGTCGCACCAAGGGCGGTGACCAACACAAAAGAACCAAGTAGCAGCCAGATGGCATTGATGTCGCCCTTCTCTGCTACTTTGTCGCCATAATTAACCGAATGAACGCCGTGCGGGTGTGCAAGACGGTCAACTTCTGCGCGGCCAAGGCGGAAAATCAGCAAAATTCGCATTTGCTTCAATCCGCCAGAGGTACCAGCAACAGCACCACCAACTGCTGCCAGCATCATCAGCACAATTGAAACCGGTAAAATTACGCTATCGCCCAGCGATGTTACCTGATCGGGCATGCTGCCGTAGGTTGACAGCGCAGAGGTCGCGGCAAAAACCAAACCCGCAATGTCTGCGAGGGTAACATCCATTAACATGGCTAGAAGTACAGTGCCTGCAACAATTACCATTAGACTTGTACGCAGCTCCCGGTCGCGCTTGAAGGCGATGGAAAAAGTACCGCTGCGCAAATGGTGGAAGTCCCAGTTTGACAGGCCAACCAGTAAAAAAATGGCCATGATAATTTGCGGGAGCGATCCTTGCTGTTGGATAAGGGCCTCTGGCACCACACCTGATGTGCTGACGGCGGAAAGCGCCAGAATGAAAGCATCGAATTTGGAGTTTCCTGCCAACCAAAGCAGGATAAAACAGACCAGGGTCACAAAAACATAAATAGGCAATAGCGATCGAGTGGTTGAACGCAAGCGATGGTAACCAGAATCCCGGTCGCCCAAATTGAGCGGTGACTGGTGCAACTGGATGCCGCCGCTATTCATTGCCATCAACAGCGACAGTGCGAAAGCAACAGCCATAAGACCACCAGTCCAACTGGTTAGGGAGCGCCATAACAATATGGATGACATGGTTTCAATTGTGCCCTCATATGCGGTCGAGCCATTGGTGGTGATCTGTGACATGCCGTCGTAGAAAGAGGTTAAAAATCCGCTGTCGGGAAACAGGAAAAACAATGGCAGGCCCGCCATCGCGGCAAGTGTTATGATGCCAATGATGGGTAGAAAAATAGTCAGCCTTGGTACGCGCACCCGTTCTGTTGACCGAAAGCCAAGAAATAGCGCCCCGCCAAGCAAAGATGCCAATGCAGTTGAGGCAGCAAAACTTCCAAAAGCTTCCGGTTCGTCATTAAGGGCGGCGTAAACAAGCGGCACAAGTTGCAGGCATGCCAATACGAGTATCCAGGAACCAATTAAGTAAAATAGGCGGCTTTTCCACATGGCAAGGTGTCTAGAACAAATCTGCGCGTGCGGAAAACAGCTGTTCGACTTTTTTGACCGATTGCGCCATCGCAAGCAGCACTACATGGTCACCGCTTAACAATTGTGTCTCTGCGGTCGGCAAAATGGTCACGCCGTCCCGGACCACCATCCCAAACTTAACTTCGCCGTGCATGCGTAGCTCTCCAATGGTTTTTTTAGCAATATCCGAGCCTTCAAGAACTTCTGCTTCGATGATTTCGGCCTGACCATCAAAAATACTGTACAGGTCGCGAATTCGACCGCGCCTTACGTGCTGAACGATCGAGGAAACGGTTGTTTCCCTTGGGTCTAACGCGACATCAATACCTAAGGAGCCAACCAGGTTACCGTAAATGGGGTTATTCATCAGTGTAATGGCGCTGGCACAACCCTGT
Source organism: Alphaproteobacteria bacterium (assembly GCA_021774775.1). GTDB lineage: Bacteria > Pseudomonadota > Alphaproteobacteria > Sphingomonadales > Kordiimonadaceae > Kordiimonas. The sequence goes on from JAJFIT010000061.1 coordinate 23,818, forward strand.
TGCTTGGCTAATAGCGCCGACAGAATATTGACTTCGTCATCGTCCGCCACTGATACTACCGTATCCACTTGTTCAATATTGGCTTCCAGTAGAATTTCACGGTTTAAGGCATCGCCGTTGATAACCACTGTTTTATCAAGGCTTTCGGCAATTTTTTTTGCCCGGTCGGTATCAATTTCAATGATCTTGAGGTTGGGGCTTCGCTCGCTCTCTTCAAGAAGTTGAGCCAAAGCAAGACCAATGCTGCCGCCCCCAACGATTACGATTCGCCGTGCTTTTTGTTCTTCATGACCAAACACAGCCATTGATCGTTCGGTCGTTGATGCTTCAACCACAATAATGATGGCGTCGCCTGCCTGCAACTGGTCGTCACTGCGCGGTACAAATAGTCGACCGCCGCGTTGTACAGCGGCCACAATGGTTCGCAAGTTGGGGAACAACTCTGATAGTTGGCGTAACGGCGTATCGATAACCGGGCAATCATCTTGCAGAAGCAGGCCAATCATACGTACCTGACCCCCGACAAATGGCACCATGTTGAAGGCACCGGGAACTTCGAGGCGGCGATGCAGGGCGCGGGCAACTTCCATTTCCGGTGAAATAATTACATCAATAGGCAGGTTATCGCGCGAAAACAGGTCTCTCCAATTTGGGTTCAGATATACTTGGTTGCGAATTCGGGCAATTTTTGTCGGTACGCTAAACAGGGAGTGTGCCACCTGGCAGGCAACCATGTTAACTTCGTCTGAAAGTGTAACAGCAACGAACAAGTCGGCATCAGATGCCCCCGCCCGGGCCAGCATGTCGGGATCGGAACCATGCCCAACAAGCGCCTGAACATCTAAGCTTTCGCTGATTTTCCTGATCAATTTTACCGAGCGGTCGATGACAGTGACGTCATTTTGTTGATCTGCCAAATGTTTGGCGATATGGAAACCAACCTGCCCTGCTCCACAAACAATAACTTTCATAAGTCGTTATCCGATCTGAAATACAGTCTGATAGCTAGCCAGTTGGCAGCTTAACTATCAATTTTTCCGTTGTTGTCCTGTTTGTTTCCTGACAAGCCCAACGACTTTAGTTTCCGGTGTAATGCCGAACGCTCCATTCCAATAAAGGCGGCTGTCCGCGATATATTGCCACTGAAGCGATTTATCTGGACCTTGAGATACTCTCGTTCGAAGGCCTCACGCGCTTCCCGCAGTGGTGTCGTCATTATAGTGTTGTTGTCGCTGGTTTGCAGCAGGTCTCCAGAGGTGACCTTGACCTCTTGCGGCAGATCATCTGCAGTAATGCTCGCGCCCGCCTCTTCTGGACCCATAATAACCACGCGTTCCATGATATTTTTAAGCTGGCGAACATTTCCGGGCCAATCATAGGATTGCAGTGCAGCGATCGCGTCGTCTCCCAATATTGAAGGTGAGCGACCCGTAGCAACCGCAAGTGTATCCAAAAAACCCTGTGCAAGTGCCGGTATATCCTCGCGGCGTTCGCTCAATGCAGCCATGGCCAGTGGTACAACATTAAGTCGGTGATACAGGTCTTCCCTGAACCGGCCCTCGGCAATTTCCTGTACAAGGTCCCGGCTGGTGGCAGATACCACCCGGACATCTACTTTTACGCCGGTATTGCCGCCGACGCGCTCAAACGCCTGATCGGTCAATACCCGCAGGATTTTGCCCTGGGTGGGCAGTGGCATGTCTGCAACTTCGTCGATAAATAATGTGCCGCCATGCGCTCGCTCAAAAAGGCCGGTTTTTACCACGCCGCCATTTTGCTCTACGCCGAAAAGCTCCTGCTCCATCCTGTGCGGCTCCATCGACGCTGCACTGACAATAACAAATGACCCGTTGGAGCGATTTGAGCGAAAATGTATTTGTCGCGCGGCGACTTCCTTACCGCTGCCAGACGCGCCCTGAATTAAAACCCGGCTGTTCGTTGCTGCAACTTTCTCAATGCTTTGGCGCAGGCTGTTAATTGCGGCAGATCGCCCGGTGATATCAACCGAAAAGGCAGATCGCTTTTTAAGTTCTTCGTTCTCGCGGCGTAGCTGTTCCGTTTCGGTCGCACGCTGGACCGTCAATAATAGCTGGTCCGCTTCAAAAGGTTTTTCAATGAAGTCATAAGCGCCTTTTTTAATGGCAGCCACAGCGGTTTCGATGTTGCCGTGACCTGAAATAACCACAACGGGCAGGTCTCTATGGCGAGACTTTACCAGCTCAAGAATCTCGAGTCCGTCCAGTTTGCTGCCCTGCAACCAGATGTCCAAAACCATCAGAGACGGAAGTCTTGCCTCAATTTCGGCCAGTCCACTGTCACTGTCAGCGGCTGTTCGGGTTGCATAACCTTCGTCTTCCAGAATGCCGGCAATCAGGTCTCTGATGTCGGCTTCGTCGTCAATAATCAGAATGTCTAGTGCCATATGAGGCATTGTCCTTTAAAAAGTGGCTTATTCGGCCGCTGTTGATTGATCGTTGACAGCGTCGTTTTCCTCGGCTTGTTCAGCGCGTTTTTCAAGTGTTTGGTGAGAGAATGTAAGCACAACGCGTGCGCCGATGGGGGTTCGATCCGCAATGCGCACCGATCCGCCGTGTTCTTCCATAATCCTGCGAACGATTGCAAGCCCAAGCCCTGTACCCTTGGAGCGCGTGGTTACATAGGGTTCCATAAGACGTGATTTTTGAGCTGCTGGCAGCCCAAGGCCGTTATCTTCTATTTTAATAATGGTTTTATCATCAATCTGAGACAGGCTGGTATGAACAAACCCGGGTTCTAATACGTCGCTGCCGTCTCGTTTGTCGTTAGTTACCCGTGCCTCAACAGCTTCGGCAGCATTTTTCAAAACGTTGGTCAGCGCTTGTCCGATCAAGCGGCCATCGCATTTTATTCGTTCAAAATTACCGTCCAATTCGCTGGAGAACTGAATGTCAGGCGCAGCGACTTCCTGCAAAAACACTGACTGACGTGTTACGTCTGCAATGTCTGTTTGCCGGTATATTGGCGCGGGCATTCTGGAGAATGAGGAAAACTCGTCAACCATGCGGCGCAGGTCTCCCACCTGGCGAATAATGGTGTCGGTGCACTGGCCGAAAATATCCTGATCGTTTTTGATTTCGCTTAAATATTTTCGTTTCAAGCGTTCAGCTGATAACTGGATTGGTGTCAGTGGATTTTTAATTTCATGGGCGATACGCCGCGCTACATCAGCCCAAGCCGCCGTGCGTTGGTCAGCCAGTTGTTCGGTCAAGTCGTCAAACGTCACCACATATCCGCCGATTGTGTTATCTTCCTGTCGTTCAGCAAATACGCGCACCATCAACGTTCGAACTTCGCCTTCTATGTCGATTTGAACTTCGCCCTTGGTCTCGCCCTCTTCAGATCGCTCGCTCTGCTCAATAATGTCGGTGAAATCGGGGACAACTTCGGTCAAAACTTTGCCCATTAAGTCTTCAGGCGACACATTGAGCAGGTTTAGTGCAGACCTGTTGGGCAAAAATACGCTGCGATCCTGCTTTAGCCCCATTACCCCGGCGGATACACCCTCCAGCACCTCCTCAAGAAAACGGCGTCTTTCATCCATTTCGGCATTGGCCTCGATAAGTGCGTCCTGATGCTTGGCAAGCTGGTCAGTCATTCGGTTAAATGCGCGGCTAAGTGTGCCGACCTCATCGCCCGAAGATACCGTTGGAACCCGCGCCTGCAAGTCACCCTGTCCGACCCTGTCTGCCGCATCAACCAAATTAGACAGCGGATTAACCAGTCGGCTAGAGAACCACAAACCTATCCAGATGGCAGCAAGTAAAATCAGCAATGCGATGATAATGAAAACTACATTGAACTGCAGTTGAATATCGCTGCGCTGTCCTTCCAGATTGTCATAGTCCGCCACAGCAGCGCGGGTTGCAGACAAATAGCCCAACACCTGGGGGCTGAGGTCGCGAGAAACATATAGATAGGTTGGCCGAAGGAAGGATGATAATTTAATAAGTCCGGAAACGTTATTGCTTTCTGCATTGGCAGAAATGACTGTTTCGCCGCTTGACGCTCGGGTCAGCAAGTCAGTCGCAATGCGCGGCGTTGTGAACGTCAGGCCGTCATTGGCACCCGCAAGGATTGAACCATCCTCACCGTTTGGCTGTTCGATGATCACTAGTTCAGACAAAAGCCGTGTACTGAGCGCTGTTTCCGCCACCCGCTGCAGGGTTATCTGGTCTCGTTGTTGGGCGAAATTAAGCTGGTTGTAGGCGAGCGCGATTTTGAGCATGTCTTTTTCGATATTGACGCGGTGCTCAATCATATAGGTCTCTGCGACCTCAAGCGAGTTATTCAATGTGAAGCGTATTTTCTCGCTAAACCACTGTTGGATGCCAAACTCTAGGAACAATGCCGAAAATACGGTCATGATAATGGGCGGGACAATTGCGATTGCGATGAAAAACCCTGTCACTTTCGCCTGCAACCTTGAACCGGCCTTCATGCCTTTTCGCGACAACCAGATGCGAATAAACCAACGACCAATTGCCATGCCAAGCGCCAGCAAAAGTACCAGGTTTATCGCCAACATAACGCGCATTGTCTGGCCCGACGTTACTTCCGTCGGGGCGGACTTTTGCGACATGGCTATATAAGTAGCGATGGCAGAAATAACCGCCAGCACGGACAGCAATACTTCCAGCCGTCCAAAAAGATTCAGTCGCCGCGACCATAGCATAAACTTGGCCCATCGCCGGTTTGGCAGCTTCGGCGCGGCGGTGAGAAAGTCGTGTGGTTCTTTATGCTTAACAGTAGTCATGGGGTCCATGATGCATAATTGTCACTATTGTTCCACATATATCACAAAGAAAATAGTGTTTCCATCTTAACGTGTTGTAAGTATGAGATAAATAGACGCTCAGAACATTAAGGAGAATAGGTTAGCTGGACCTCAAAGGCAGATTGATTTCCAATTCTCGTATTTTTTTACGGAGCGTATTGCGATTCAATCCCAAAAGCTCGGCTGACTTTACTTGGTTGCCGTTGGTAACGCTCAGTACTTTCTGGATCAGCGGTCGTTCAATTTCGCGCAGAATTCTGGTATGCAGACCGGGCGGTGGCAAGCCGTCTTCATGATAGTCAAAATACTGGTCTAAATGGAGCCGGACAGTTTGCGACAGGTTTCCGCCTGTCACATTGGCCATAATACTCATTGGACCACCGGCAAGGTCAGACGTAGACCGGTCAAATTCTGCCTTGATGGCTTCGCCGTTGATTTGGTCGCCAGGATGTAAGGCGCAAATTCTACGAATTAGATTTTCCAGTTCCCGTACATTGCCTGGCCAGTCAAACGATTGCAGAACTTTCTTGGCGCCTGCGGTTAAGCTTTTGAAAGGAAGACCAGATTCAGCGACTTGATCAAGAAAATGTTCGGCAAGATCAGGAACATCTTCCGTTCGTTCACGCAGCGGCGGTATCGACAAAGGCACAACATTCAATCTGAAATACAGGTCTTCCCTAAACTCGCCAGAGCCAACCATAGCTTTCAGGTTTTTGTTGGTTGCAGCGATGATGCGCACGTTGGTGCGGATGCTGGACTGGCCGCCTACAGTGCGATATTCGCCTTCCTGCAGTACCCGCAAGAGGCGGGTTTGCGCCTCAAGCGGCATGTCGCCGATCTCATCAAGAAACAATGTGCCGCCTTTGGCTTCTCCAAAACGGCCCAGAGTACGGGTTTCTGCGCCAGTGAAGGCGCCGCGCTCGTGCCCGAATAACTCGGTTTCAATTAACTCTTTGGGAATTGCAGCCATATTAATTGGTACGAAAGAGTTTTCGCGGCGCGGACTATGTTCATGCAGTGCGCGTGCAACCAGTTCTTTTCCCGTGCCGCTCTCGCCGTGAATAAGGACTGTAAGTTCGGTTTGCACGACCCGGGCCATGGCACGGTATATTTCCTGCATGGCTGGTGAACGTCCAATAAGAATATCCTGATCAGCGACACTGCGCTCTGGTTGTCGGGTCGTTGTAGTTTTAAGTGCTTTCTTAACAATGCTCACTAACTCATCAATATCAAAAGGTTTTGGAAGATATTCAAAAGCACCATTGTTGGTTGCATCCATAGCTGTGGAAAGGGTATTTTGCGCACTCATAATGATGAAGGCCAGTTCTGGGCGGTCCTTCAGGAGCATGGGCATCGCCTCAAGACCGCTGCCGCCGGGCATCAATACATCGGATATCACAACGTCGCCCTGCCCTGACCGCACCAACCGTGTAAGCTCAGGTACATCTTCTGCCTCGATGACCAACCAGCCCTCCTGGCGTAGCGCTTCGCCGACAACAAGCCTTATTGTCATGTCGTCGTCGGCTACAATAATTGTTGCGTTACTTTTGCTCATGGTTTCTGTCCTCATGCATGGCTAGCTGCACCCTGAATACTGCGCCGCCCTCATTGTGGTTGTCAGCAGTAACCGTGCCACCGAAATTACTGACGTAACGCGCGACAAGTGATAACCCCAATCCAGCGCCACCGGACTTTCCGGTTACGAATGGGTCGAAAAGGTGGCCTTTGATGTTATCTGGAATGCCAGGTCCGTTGTCTTTGACTGTTATTTCGATTGGCAGCCGAATTCGTTCTCCGTCCGCCCCCCGTATCCAAATGCCATGGCGGTAGGCGGTGGAAACGGTAATGTCTGCTTCTGGCCCCGCAGCTTCAACAGCATTTTTAACCAGGTTAAGGAACACCTGGACCAAACGATCATAGTTGCCGTCTACCAGAGGTAAAGACGGGTCAAATTTTGGCCGGATGACCGCGGATTCGGCAAACCCTGCAACTGATAGATTGAGAACATGGTCCAACACCTCGTGGATATTAACGGCTTCCATATTCTGTTCGATTGGGGCGTTAAACCCTTCAAGATCGTCGACCAAATCCTTAATCCGATCCACTTCCTTACAAATCAGCTCTGTCAGTCTGATGTGTTTTTCGTCCAAAGCACGCCCCATCAACTGAGCAGCGCCTCGGATACCAGACAATGGGTTCTTGATTTCATGGGCCAGCATAGACGCCAGCCCACTGACCGAGCGCGCGGCCGCGTCCATTTCGCTTTTCTTTTCCAGAAATGCAGTAATCCTTCGAGGTAATACAGACACAATTGTCGACCCGTCTTCTTCGATTGGGTTTGCATGCAAGTCCACCAATTCGACATCACCCAGCGGTGGCATGCAGCGAACGTCATAACTGTTAAGCGGTGAGTTTTCCTGCCGGGCGCGAGAAACAAGTTCTTCCGCCGCACCACCGACGCCTCCAAGGCCGGATAGTTCACTGTTAATGAGGCTTTCGCGGCTCCGGCCCAAAATAGCTTCAGCGTGTGCATAAACTTCACGGATTTGATTTTTTCTGTCTACAACAACAACGGCTTGTCGCAGGCCTGCCAAAATTCGTTGTTCCTGGCCGTCAGTTAGATTGGTGTTGTCAGCGATGACCATCAGGCCGCCAGTTGCTCACAAAGTGGCAGGTAAAATGCCTTGATCGCGGCCTTTACTTTTTCGGGATCATCCTGGCGGTTGACATCATTTCTGAATTCGGCGGAGCCATGTAATCCCTTGGTATACCAACCGATGTGCTTGCGTGCGATACGCACGGCCGCCTCGACACCATAATGGTGCAGCATATCTTCATAATGTTCAATCAATGTGGCCAGTTGAACATCAAGGGGCGGCGGCGCAGTTTCCTCGCCGGTGCGCAGGTATTGGATCGCCTGATTGATGAACCAGGGCTTACCGTAAGTACCGCGTCCAATCATCACGCCGTCAGCGTTACTGTCGCTAAGAGATTGCTTTATATCGTTAAAGTCATTGATGTCACCGTTGACAATTACCGGAAGCGACACAGCTTTCTTGACTAAGCCGACCTTTTTCCAGTTGGCGTGGCCCTTGTAAAATTGACAGCGGGTGCGTCCATGTACCGCGATCAGTTTGATGCCTGCCTGTTCAGCGATTTTTGCCAATTCGGGCGCGTTGAAACTATTGTCGTCCCAGCCCAAGCGCATTTTAAGGGTTACAGGCAACGACACTGCGGTCACTGTGGCATGGATCAGTTCGCCTGCATGGTCCAGGTCGCGCATCAGGCTGGAGCCCGCGTGACCGTTAACAACTTTTTTGACCGGGCACCCCATGTTGATATCGATGATCGCTGCACCGCGGTCCTCGTTTAACCGGGCGGCCTGCGCCATTTTTGCGCCTTCGCAACCCGCTAGCTGGACCGACATGGGGAATTCGTCCGCACAATTGGTTGCCATTTTCTGGCTGCGTTCGGTGGCGCGTATCATCGCCTCGGATGCAATCATTTCCGAGACAACCAGCCCCGCACCAAAGCGTTTTACCAACCGGCGAAACGGCATATCGGTAACGCCCGACATGGGGGCGAGAATAACGGGGTCTATGATTTCAACCGGACCAATGTTAATAGCCATAAGGGAACCTATAAAAACTCAAACTGCCTAATAATTAGGCACTGCTTATGCCAGAAGTAAATTTAAAAATCTATAGCGGGATTTTCTATGGCTGAAACGGCGCAAAATGCAGGAAAAATAGCGGTTATCTTGGTCGCGGCTGGCCGTGGTAGTCGCGCAGGGGTTGGTGCGCCCAAGCAATACCGAGACCTAATGGGAAGGCCGGTTATCGTCAGAACGCTGGAGGCGTTTCAAGAAGCATTTGAAGAGCGTGAACAAATAGCTTTGATAGTGCCGGTTATTCACCGCGATGATCAGGATATCTACCGCAAGTGTGTTGTTGGACTCCGCGGCATCGCGGCACCCGTTATCGGTGGTGCCACGCGCCAGCAAAGCGTAAAAAATGCTTTGGAATCTTTAGCCGATATTCAGCCTGACGTTGTTCTAATACATGATGCGGCGCGGCCTTTCGTCACCGCAGATTTGATAGCGCGT
>JAJFIT010000062.1 GCA_021774775.1 Alphaproteobacteria bacterium
CTTAACCGGAAAAATGTCATCATCATTTTGATGTCAGTGGAACTTATGCTGCTGGCTGTTAACATCAATCTGGTGGCTTTCTCAACTTTCCAGGGTGACATGGCAGGGCAGGTGCTTGCCATGTTTGTACTGACAGTTGCCGCCGCTGAGGCCGCCATCGGCCTCGCCATCCTTGTTGTATACTTCCGAAGCCGCGGGTCAATCGCGGTTGAAGACATCAATCAGATGAAGGGGTAGGGTTGATGGAATTTCTAATAAAACTCATTGTTTTTCTACCCGTTGTAGGCTTTTTGATTGCCGGAATGGCCGGACGTCAGATCGGTGACAAGGCCAGCATGATCATCACTTCGGGTTTGGTGTCCATCGCTGGCCTGGCCTCATGGTTTGTGTTCGGTGAAGTGGCTCTTCTTGGCAATGTACCGCCAACCATTCACGTTCTTGATTGGGTGAACTCGGGAACGCTGTCGTTCAACTGGGCTTTTAAAGTCGACACTCTAACGGCGGTTATGCTGGTGGTGGTCAATACCGTGTCAGCACTCGTGCATTGGTATTCCATGGGGTACATGGAAGACGACCCGCACAAACCACGCTTCTTTGCCTATCTGTCGTTGTTTACCTTTGCCATGCTGATGTTGGTGACCTCTGACAATCTGGTTCAAATGTTCTTTGGCTGGGAAGGTGTTGGCCTCGCGTCATATTTGTTGATTGGTTTCTGGTACAAAAAACCAAGCGCAAACGCGGCGGCAATCAAGGCATTTGTGGTTAACCGGGTTGGTGACTTTGGCTTCGCGCTCGGAATTTATGCAGTATTCCTGCTGGTCGGATCGGTTGAAATTGATGTAATTTTTGCCCGGATCGGCGAGTATGAAACTGCAACCCTGTCATTCCTGGGCCATGAGTATCACGCCATTACAGTGATCGCGCTGTTGCTGTTTGTTGGTGCGATGGGTAAATCAGCGCAGCTGGGACTGCATACCTGGCTGCCGGACGCCATGGAAGGCCCGACGCCAGTGTCTGCGCTTATTCATGCTGCAACCATGGTAACAGCCGGTGTATTCCTGGTGGCGCGCTTCAGCCCGGTGTTTGAACTTTCGCCAGTTGCTTTGACGGTTGTCACCTATGTTGGCGCGGCGACAGCACTGTTTGCCGCAAGTGTTGCGTTGGTGCAAAATGACATCAAACGGGTTATCGCATACTCAACCTGTTCGCAGCTAGGATACATGTTTGTGGCCCTGGGCGTTTCTGCATACGGCGGCGCCATATTCCACCTGTTCACTCATGCTTTCTTTAAAGCCTTGTTGTTCCTGGGAGCGGGCTCGGTGATTCATGCCATGCACCACGAACAAGACATGCGCAAAATGGGCGGCATTAAAAACAAAATTCCACTGACCTATATTGTTATGGTTATTGGCACGCTGGCTATCACTGGAATGCCGGGACTGTCCGGGTATTTCTCAAAAGATTTGATCATTGAAGCGGCTTATGCTGCCACTACGCCGGGTGCTGAGTTTGCCTTTGTCATGGTTATTACGGCGGCGCTGATGACCAGCTTTTACAGCTGGAGGCTCATTTTCATGACCTTCCACGGTCAAACCCGCGCAGACAATGACACGTTTGATCACGCCCACGAGGGACCTTGGACCATCAAACTATCGCTTCTACTTCTGGCAGTCGGCGCTGTTTTCGCTGGCTGGTTCTACAAAGGGTCCTTTATCGGCGATGGTCGCTTTACCTTCTGGAACGGCTCACTGGTTACATCGGCGGGTGATGTGATGGATCAGGCCCACCATGTACCAGCGGCAGTTATCTGGTCGCCGTTCGTGGCTATGGTGCTTGGTTTCGGTCTTGCCTGGTATTTTTACATGCGTGGCAGCGATATTGCCAAACGCACCGCAGAGACCTGGGACGGCCTGTATGCCTTCCTGTTAAACAAATGGTATTTTGACGAATTGTATAATCTGATATTTGTCCGGCCTGCCTTCTGGCTGGGGCGCGTGTTTTGGAAGCGAGGCGACGAAGACACCATTGATGGCTTTGGCCCCAACGGTGTTTCCGGGTTGGTTGCCGGCGTCGCGGCGCGAGTTCGCAAACTTCAAACCGGCTATGTTTATCATTATGCCTTCGCGATGATTATCGGGTTGGCGATTGCTGTGACCTGGTTCATGGCCCAAAGCGGCGCACATTAGGGCAGGGAATAGACTATGTTTTTTGGTGAAAATTACCTTTTATCCCTGATGATGCTGGCGCCGGTTATCGGCTCTGCGATCATCCTGTTTATCCGGCACAAGGATGCGGAGATTGAAAACCGCAATGTCCGTTCGGTCGCACTGTTTACAACCCTTATTACCTTCTTCATGGGGCTTGACCTGTGGGCAGGTTTTGATAATTCAACTGCGGAATTTCAGTTTGTTGAGAAATTTCAATGGTTTGGCGACATCAGCTATTACCTGGGTGTAGACGGAATTTCCGTGCTGTTTGTGCTGCTGACAGCCTTTTTGATGCCGATAGTGATTTTGGCAAGCTGGGAATCGATCAGTAAGCGGGTCAAGGAATATATGATCGCCTTCCTGGTGCTGGAAGCCTTGATGATCGGCGTATTTACCGCACTGGATATCTTCCTGTTTTATGTCTTCTTTGAAGGTGGCCTGATACCGATGTATTTGCTGATCGGCATCTGGGGCGGGGTTAACCGCATCTATGCCAGCTTTAAATTCTTCCTGTATACACTGCTAGGCTCGGTACTGATGCTGGTTGCGGTGCTGTATATGTATTTCCAGTCGGGCACCACCGATATTCCGGCGTTGATGATGTATGACTTTGACGTGGATGTTCAGTCATGGCTGTGGTTGGCATTCTTTGCCTCCTTCGCTGTCAAAATGCCCATGTGGCCGGTGCATACCTGGTTGCCGGACGCCCACGTGCAGGCACCGACCGGCGGATCGGTCATTCTGGCAGGTGTCCTGCTGAAAATGGGGGGCTACGGTTTCCTGCGTTTCAGCCTTCCCATGCTCCCGGAAGCCAGTATTGAGTTTTCCTGGCTGATTTTTACCCTGTCGATTATTGCAATCATATACACCTCATTGGTGGCACTGGTTCAGGAAGACATCAAAAAATTGATCGCTTATTCGTCTGTTGCCCATATGGGGTTCGTGACCATTGGCATATTCCTGCTTAACACCAACGGAATTGAAGGTGCCATTTTCACTATGCTTAGTCACGGCGTTGTCTCCGGTGCATTGTTCCTGTGTGTCGGTGTTATTTACGACCGGTTGCACACCCGCGAAATCAGTCGCTACGGCGGACTTGCGGTTAATATGAAGATATACGCCGTCACTTTCGTGCTGTTTTCACTGGCATCGGTTGGACTGCCGGGCACCAGTGGCTTCATCGGTGAATTCCTCGTGCTCAATGGCAGCTTTGCCTATAACAGCTGGATAACCTTCCTGGCGGCAACCGGCGTTATTCTGGGGGCGGCCTACATGCTGTATCTGGTTCGCAGGTTGATTTTCGGCGAACTGGACAAAGACGACGTCAAGGCGATGCCGGACCTGTCATTGCGGGAAAAGCTGATTTTTGCCCCACTTGTGGCCGTGGTACTGTGGATGGGCATATACCCCAACAGTTTCCTCGACCCCATGCACGTCAGCGTACAGGCGCTGCTTGAAACCCATTTCCCCGCCCAAATGACCCGTGAAACAACCCATGCTGCAACGATTGATACATCGTCTGCAGTTGTTGGCCGTTAAGGAGCTTACCGATGAACGGTGAAATTCCCGCTTTATTACCCGCGCTGCCAGAGATCATACTGGCAATCGGGGCGATGATATTGCTGATGCTGGGTGTATTTCGCGGCAATGGTAGCTTTACGCAGGTTACCAACCTGTCGGTTTTACTGCTCGTGATCTGTGCGGCGGTAATGATTAACGAAGTTGGCGGCGAACGGCAGGTTACCTTCAACAATATGTTTGTAACCGATGCTTTCGCTGTGTTTGCCAAAGTGTTGGTTTACATGGGCAGTGCGGTTGCTCTCTTGATTTCCGGTAAATTCCTGGCGGAACATAAGATTGATAAATTCGAATATCCAATTCTGGTGCTGTTTGCCACGCTCGGCATGTTGATCATGGTATCTGCCAACAATCTGATGAGCCTCTATGTGGGCTTGGAGCTGCAAAGCCTGTCACTTTATGTGCTCGCAGCCATGAACCGCGACCGTCTTCGTTCCACCGAAGCAGGCCTGAAATATTTCGTTCTGGGCGCGCTTTCTTCCGGCATGCTGCTTTACGGTATTTCGTTGATATACGGCTTCTCAGGTACGACCGAATTTGATGTGCTGGCGACCAGTCTGCAGGGTGAGGGCACGCCTGAAATTGGCATTGTCATCGGACTGGTGTTTTTGCTGGCCGGCCTCGCATTCAAGGTTTCTGCCGTCCCGTTCCATATGTGGACACCTGATGTTTATGAAGGCTCGCCCACACCGGTAACCGCCTTTTTTGCGGCTGCACCAAAAGTGGCGGCCATGGCATTGCTGGTACGCGCCATGATCAATGGTTTCCCGGCCCTTATCGATGAATGGCAACAGGTTATTATCTTCGTGTCAATTGCATCGATGCTGGTGGGTGCCTTTGTCGCACTGGTGCAAACCAATATCAAACGACTGATGGCCTACAGCTCTATTGGTCATGTCGGCTATGCGCTGGTGGGCCTCGCGGCTGGCACGCAGGCAGGTATCGAAGCGCTCCTGATTTATCTGGCCATATATCTGACCATGACCCTCGGTGCTTTTGCCGCCATTCTGTCCATGCGGCGTAGTGACGGAATGGTTGAAACAATCGACGACCTTGCAGGACTGTCAGAAACCAATCTGCCTATGGCTGTCGCCATCTCTATCTTTATGTTCTCGCTTGCTGGCATTCCATTGCTTGCGGGATTTTTCGGCAAATGGTTTATCTTTCTCGCCGCTGTTGAAGCTGGGCTGGTACCGCTTGCGATAATTGGGTTCCTGGCCAGCGTCGTCGCCTGTTTCTATTACCTGAGGATTATCAAGGTCATGTTCTTTGATGATCCGTCAGAGGCCTTTGACGGAGAGCACGGACGCTCTGTTTCATTGGTGGTTGGAACTGCCGCCGTTCTCAATTCGCCGGTTAGCTTTCTATTGATCTCCTCACTTGCCGGAGCAGCCGCATGGGCTGCAAACTCGCTGCTGTTTCAGTGAAACAACGGATTGCGTCAGACTGGGGATTGTTGGTGCCTGATGGCACCGATGTGGAATTTCACGAGATATGCGAGAGCACAAACAGCCTGGCCAGCGTGGCTGGAGCTACTGGCAAGGCCACACCCAAATGGTTCGTAGCGGGCGAACAATCAGCGGGCAGGGGCCGCAGAAGCCGCGCCTGGACCTCAAACCCCGGCAACCTCTTTTGTTCTTATCTGTTCAGGCCATGCCTCAAGGTCTCCGACCTGGCAACATTGCCGTTTTTGGTGTCACTGACGGTGAGGGACACCTTTATCAGCCTGGGGTGCGATGAGGCTGCCGTGCAGTGCAAATGGCCCAACGATGTTCTGATCTGCGAAAAAAAAGCCAGCGGCATCCTGATTGAAAGCAGCGCCGCCCCGGGGCTAAAAACAGACTTTATCGTGATTGGTATTGGTTTGAACTTGGCACATTTCCCGGAAGATACGCAGTTTGCAGCGACGTCTATACACGCCCAAACTGGCCACAGTGCGGACACGGCCACTGCATTCAAGATCCTGTCTCATACCTTGGACCAACGCCTGCAAGCTTGGCAGCCCAATGCAACAGCCAAGCTTTTGGAAGAATGGCGTGCTTGCGCTTGGGGCATGGGTATGCGGCGTGAAATTAACGCAGGCGGCGAATCCTTTCACGCAACCTTGATTGGCCTCGAGGATGACGGAGGCTTACGTCTTCGTCTGGATAATGGTATTGAAAAGCAGCTATATGCAGGCGACGTATTCACGTCGCCGATCAGTGGATAGCGTGTGATGACTGGAGTGAGTAGCAATGTTACTGGCAATTGACGCGGGCAACACAAACACAGTGTTTGCCTTGATAGACGACGGCGAGATAGTCCAGCAATGGCGACTGTCCACGGACGACCAGCGGACAATCGATGAATATACCGTGTGGATCAGTCAACTAATGATGCTTAACAACCGCACGGCGTCTGATATTACCGGCGCCATAATCGCAAGCGTCGTCCCACAGGTTGTTTGGCCACTGTCCAAGCTATGCACCACCTATTTCAAGTGCAAACCGATGATTGTAGGCACCCCTGAAGTGAACCTTGGCATCGGCATCCATGTTAACAACCCGCATGAAGTGGGAGCTGACCGTCTGGTAAACGCGGTTGCGGCAGACCAAATCTATGGCGGTCCGTTGGTTGTGGTCGATTTCGGCACTGCGACGACCTTTGATGTTATCGGCGATGATGGGGCATACTTGGGTGGGCTTATCTGCCCTGGGATCAACCTTTCGCTTTCCGCGCTTCATCAGGCCGCGGCAAAGCTACCGCGCATTGCTGTAACAGCGCCCACTTCCAAACATATCACCGGTAAATCCACGCAGGAAGCCATGCAATTTGGCATTTTTTGGGGTTATGTCAGTATGATTGAAGGTCTTGTGCAGCGTTTAAAGGCCGAACATAGTCCTTCGCTCAAAGTTCTCGCAACCGGTGGGCTGGCCGCTATATTCGCCAACCGGACCGATGCAATCGATGAAGTGGCCGGTGAGTTAACCCTAGAGGGCCTGCGCCTTATCTATGAGCGGAACACCTAATTTGCCCTATATGAAAAAAAGCGACGATCGCCTGCTGTTCCTGCCCTTGGGCGGTTCCGGCGAAATCGGAATGAACCTCAACCTGTATGCCCATAAGGGTAAATGGCTTATGGTAGACTGCGGAATGTCCTTCGCTGGCGAACATTTTCCCGGCGTTGATTTGGTCTTTCCCGATCCGACATTCATAGAGCGTGAAAAGGACCAGCTTCTTGGACTTGTAGTAACCCACGGACACGAGGATCACATTGGGGCTATCCCGCATTTATGGCGGAAGTTCAAATGTCCTATATATGCTACACCTTTCACCGCCGAATTGATCACCGACAAACTGGCAGAAGCGGGTCTTTTAGACGAAGTGCCGCTGCATATAGTCGAGCAAGATGGCCCATTTGACTTGGGCCCCTTCACCATTACCTATCTGGCCTTGGCTCACTCAATTGCGGAAGGCCACGGCCTTGTCATCGAAACTTCGCAGGGCACAGTCTTCCATACCGGTGATTGGAAACTGGACTCCAATCCGCTTATTGGTCCCATATGCCCGTTGGATAAATTGAAGGCACTGGGGGACAAAGGCGTGCTCGCAATGGTCGGCGATTCGACCAACGTGTTTAACCCGAACAATGCCGGTTCCGAGCTGGCGGTTCGTGACAGCCTGATAAAAATGTGCGAAGGCCGCACCGGTCGAATAGTAATTACAACATTTGCCTCGAACGTGGCGCGGCTGGATACGGCAGGTGAAGTTGCCCGTGCAACCGGGCGACATGTTGTTTTGCTCGGCCGGTCGATGCAGCGCATCACCAAAGCGGCAAAGGCCACTGGCTACCTGCAAAACTTCCCCGATGTTCTGGATGAGGAGGATGCCAGCCATATCCCGCGCGATAAAATCCTTATTTTATGCACTGGCTGCCAAGGCGAAAATCGCGCTGCGCTGGCACGGATTGCGCGTAATGAGCATAAACATCTGACACTCGCGGCTGACGACACGGTGATATTTTCCTCTAAAATAATTCCGGGTAATGAACTGGTCCTGGGACAGTTGTTCAATGTATTGGCGTCGAACAAAATAAATGTCATCACCGAGAAAGACGCCTTTGTTCATGTCTCGGGTCATCCGGGCCAAGCCGACCTCAAAGACATGTATGAGTGGGTTCGACCTCAAATTGCGATACCTGTTCACGGTGAAGCGAGACATTTACTTGCCCACGCAGCGCTTGCCCGCGGCTGCGGTATCGACCACACATTGGTGCCAGCGAACGGTGACATAATCGAAATTAAGCAATCAGGTGTGCATAAGATAGATGACGCACCGGTAGGTCGCATGATTCTGGATGGTGATATAGTCATCCCGGCGGACAGTCCGTCGATCGGTGACAGGCGGCGTGCCAGCCAGCAAGGCTTTATAACCGCAAGTGTTGTGCTTGAAGAAGATGGGACGTTGGCGGCAGACCCGCAACTGGCGGTTCTCGGTTTGCCGGCGCCTGAGCCTGAAATATTGTATGATCAATTATTGGACGCTTGCGAGCTTGCCATTGACCGCATGAAACCAAAACAACGGCTGAACGACGGCAATGTGGAAGAGGGCATCCGGGTTTCTCTGAGGCGGCATTGCCGTGCGCAATTGGGCAAAAATCCAGGTGTCGCCGTTCTTATCAGCCGCCTGGAAGATGCAGTTTATTAAACGCCTAATTAGGAATCCACTATGATTGGAAAATTAAACCACGTTGCTATTGTTGTGCCTGACCTTGCCGCCGCAAGTGCTGTGTATGAAAATACACTGGGTGCAAATGTGTCAAAGCCAAGCGACTTACCTGACCACGGTGTTACAACGGTGTTTGTGAATTTGCCCAATACCAAAATCGAACTGTTGCATCCATTGGGCAAAGCCTCACCGATTGCAAAGTTCCTCGAGCGCAATAAAGACGGTGGTATGCATCACATCTGTTATGAAGTTGAAGATATATTTGCCGCGCGAGATAAATTACTGGCCGATGGCGCGCGTATTTTGGGCAGCCCGGAGCCAAAAACCGGTGCGCACGGCAAACCGGTATTGTTTCTGCACCCCAAAGATTTTTGCGGTACACTGGTCGAAATCGAACAGGTGTAAAATCAGATGGGTTTTGTAACGTTAATATTGGTTTATGTGGTCATTTGGTGGCTGGTGTTTTTTGCTGCGCTGCCGGTGGGTGTGCGGCATGACCAGGAACAGGGCGACGCGTCAGTGGAAGGCGCCGATGCTGGCGCTCCGTCTAACCCGAACCTCAAAAAAAAGGCTGTTTATACCAGCCTGATCGCACTGGTGCTTACCATCTCCTACTACTTCCTCGCATCATCCGACCTGATCAGTTTCCGCGAATAGCTTATGGATTTCAACAGTCACAAAAAAAAGCAGGGCCTAAACCCTGCTTTTATTCAATCTACAAACGGTGGCTTGTTTTTGCGTTTTCCGCCGCCTACCATTGAAGAACACGCCCTCCCTGAGCGTGGGCCACGTCGGTGCGTTGCCGTTCTGTGATGGCGAAGGTAAAAAAAAGCGAGCATATTGTCATCCCGAATTGCGCCGTGACCCTTACACGGGCCTGCTATCTTTTGAGTGGTTGTGGCGCATATGCAACATTTGGCTATACCAAATGATATATTTAACCGCCGCAACCTGCGCGGAGACAAAATAAGGGCACAATCCAATTAGAGATTGCCTTTAGTGCCAGTTGCCCCCAAAACAGTGAAAATCAAGGTGCGGTGCAACCGCCGGCAACATGTAAGGTTTGTTATGCGATTAAGTCGTTATTTTCTGCCCACGTTGAAGGAAACCCCTTCCGAAGCGCAAATTGCTTCTCACAGGCTGATGCTGCGCGCAGGCATGGTTCGCCAGGGTGCTGCCGGTATCTATAGTTGGCTGCCTCTGGGGCACCGCGTGCTCAAAAAGGTAGAAGCTATTGTCCGGGAAGAGCAAGACCAAGCCGGTGCGCTTGAAATGCTGATGCCTACAATTCAGTCTGCTGACTTATGGGTTGAAAGCGGCCGGTACGATGATTACGGCAAGGAAATGCTGCGTATCGAAGATCGCCATGGCAGACAAATGCTGTTCGGTCCGACCAACGAGGAGCTAATTACCGATATCTTTCGGCGTGAAATCAAGTCCTACAAGGACCTGCCGAAAAACCTGTATCATATTCAGTGGAAGTTTCGCGACGAAATCCGCCCGCGTTTCGGCGTGATGCGCGGCCGCGAATTTCTGATGAAAGATGCTTACAGCTTCGACATGACAGCTGAAGACGGCGTGAAATCATACAACGCTATGTTTGTTGCTTACCTCAGAACCTTTGCTCGGCTGGGCGTGCGGGCTATTCCCATGCGCGCAGATACCGGACCAATCGGCGGCGACTTGAGCCACGAGTTTATTGTTCTTGCCGAGACCGGTGAAAGCAAAGTGTTTTTCGATAAGGGTTTCAATGACTTCGATCCCATGGCCGCCGACCCGCGCGACGGTGCGAACCTGCAGCCTGTTGTTGACCAGTGGACAAGTCTGTATGCCGCAACCGACGAAATGCACGATGCCGATTCCGCAGAAGCCGACGGCAAAGACCTTGTGCATGGTCGCGGTATCGAAGTTGGGCATATCTTCTTCTTCGGCGACAAATACTCCACGCCGATGAAAGCCGAGGTTCAGGGTCCTGACGGCAAACCTGTTGCTGTACAAATGGGGTCATACGGTGTTGGTGTTTCGCGCCTGGTTGGTGCGATCATTGAAGCTTGTCACGATGAAAGTGGAATTATCTGGCCTGAGGCTGTTGCACCTTACAACGTGGGCCTGATGAATTTAGCGACAAAAGATGAAGCATGCACCGCCGCATGCGACAAAATTTATGCTGAGTTGGTCGCGGCTGGTGTCGAGGTTCTGTATGACGACCGCGCGACCGGAGCTGGGGCAAAATTCACTAACATGGACCTGATCGGATTGCCGTGGCAGGTAGCGCTTGGTAACCGCGGATTCAAAAACGGTATTGTTGAACTGAAAAACCGGGCAACTGGGGAACGCGAAGAAGTTGCGATTGAGGAAATAGTCGCTAAACTCAGTGGCAAATGAAGTACAAGAACAATGTACCGGCAGTAGAGTAGAAGGATATTCAACGTGTTCGCTCGCGGATTTGAAGCAGCAGTCGCCAAAAAATACCTTCTGCGCCCACCAAAAGACGGGTTTATTTCGCTCAATGCCATCCTGTCAGCAATTGCGATCGCGATTGGTGTTTGGGCACTGATATTTGTCATGTCGATCATGAACGGCTATCGGGTCAATCTTCTTGACAAAATTCTCGGGTACCACGGTCATGTTCTGGTTCAGGGCTACGCCGGCCAAATCCCGGACTATCAGGCGTTAACGGACCAACTTTCCCAGGTTCCGGGCGTTATATCCGCCCTGCCGTTTACCGAATCACAGGTGATGCTGACCAACCGAGGCCGTGCCTGGGGTGCACTGGTTCGCGGCCTACCTGACACGCATTTTAATTCAAAAAAACTTAATATAAACAATGTTATATCTGGAACTGTTGAATCAACACCTGAACTAAACGGCATTATCCTCGGCGTGGAATTAGCGCGCAACCTCGGCGTTACGGCCGGTGACTCTGTCACTATTGTTAGCCCACGCGCGGTGTCAACGCCGTTTGGCTCAACTCTAAGGTACTTGTCCTACCCGGTCGCAGCTGTTGTTGAAATTGGTGTGTTTCAGTTTGATGAAAGCTTTGTCGGCATGCCGCTTTCCGAGGCCCAGCGCTTCTTCAGAATGGGAGACACTGTCACCAATATTGAATTTTTCCTGGAAGATGCAGACATGATCGACGAAGTCGGTCCACAAATGCAGGAAATTGTCGCTGGCAGGGCGTTTGTGCGCAGTTGGCGCAGTTTCAATTCAGCACTGTTCGGTATTCTGCAATCTGAACGGGTTATGATGTTCATCGTTTTGTCACTGATCGTGCTGGTTGCGGTTTTCAATATCGGATCAAGCCTGTTCATGCTGGTTAAAGACAAGCGGGCGGATATCGCCATATTGCGCACCATGGGGGCAACCAGCGGCTCCGTCAGGCGCATATTTGTAACCGTAGGGCTGGTAATTGGCTCCATCGGTATCCTTTTGGGTGTTCTACTTTCGATGGTTTCCATCTATTATCTCGACGAGTTAAAAGTAGCGATTGAGACAATTCTCGGAATCAACGTGTGGGACCCATCGGTGCGTTTTCTTAGCGAAATGGAAGCAATCGTCGACTGGACCGAAACCTCATTAACCATTGTTCTTGCTATCATTTTGACTTTTATTGCCACCATGTTGCCCGCCAGCCGAGCCGCCAAACTCGATCCTGTGGAAGTCCTTAGATATGAATAGGGTGCGCAGGTGACATATATACTGGAAATCAACGACCTCACCCGCTCGTTTCATCAGGGCCACAAAACCATCGATGTTCTTCGCGGCGTAAGCCTGTCGATTGAGGCCGGTGAGCTGGTCGGTTTAGTGGGCGCGTCCGGGTCCGGTAAATCAACCTTGTTGCAAATAGCTGGATTGCTGGACAAAGCCAGCACGGGCACCGTCAGGATTGACGGAGTTGATACAGGCGCGGCCAAAGACGATGCCCGAACCGCAATCCGGCGCGATAAGCTGGGCTTCATCTATCAGTTTCATCATCTTCTGCCTGAGTTTACCGCACTGGAAAATATTGCCTTGGCGGCGCGCATAGGCGGTGCGGCAGATAAGGAGGCCAGTGACAAGGCCCGCCAGCTTCTTGGTGAACTCAACCTAAGTGACCGAGAAGACCATATACCGGCCAAACTGTCCGGCGGCGAGCAGCAGCGTGTTGCCATCGCTCGCGCCCTTGCTGGTGAGCCCAAATTAATTCTCGCCGACGAACCAACCGGAAACCTGGATGAAACCACTGCCGTGCGAGTGTTCGACTTGTTCCTCGAAACCGTTCAAAATCGGGGCGTTGCAGCTGTTATTGCGACCCATGATATGAACCTGGCCAATAAAATGAACCGACAATTTACCCTGCGCGAAGGCCTTTTAAACCCAAAAATATCGAGCAGCACTTGAGCAAGTTCTGGTCCCGTACTACTCTCTGCCGAATGATGGGAAGGGGAGATTGTCATGACCGAAATGTTCTATGAAATTAACTGGCTTGCGGTGCTTGCCTCCGGCGTAATCACACTTTTTGTTGGCGGGCTATGGTATGGGCCTATCGCAGGTAAAGCCTGGTTAGAAGAAGTGGGCCTGACCGAGGAAGAGATAAAAGCCAGCGGGGCACCGACAGCGGCAATGATCAAAAGCTTCATTGCGTCTCTGGTTCTGGCCGTTGGCATGTCGCTGATCATTATGTGGTCCGGCGTGGCAGTTGGTGATTGGTTGGGCGGCGCCGTTGTCGGCGCAATAGTTGCAATTTTGATCATAGGCGGTGGTGTTTTCCCGAACTATGCTTTTGAAAGCAAAAGCTTGCGCCATTTTCTGATTCACATGGGAAACATAACAGTTTCAATGGCCTTAATAGGGGCGATGCTCGCCGCCTGGCGGTAATCTGTCCGGAGTTTTAATTTATGTCCCACGCTGAATTTGTTCATTTGCGTGTTCACACGGCCTATTCTTTATCTGAAGGCGCAATTCACGTTAAAGATCTGGTGAAACAGTGCGTTGGGCATACAATGCCGGCGGTTGCTGTTACCGACAGCGACAACATGTTCGGCGCGCTTGAGTTTTCAAAATACGCCAGTGAAGCGGGAATTCAACCAATTCCCGGTGTAACGCTGTCAGTAAAATTGCCGTCGTCTAACAGCGAAGAAACATCAAAAACTCCCAAATCAGCACCGGAACCAGCAAAATTGGTTCTACTAGCCCAGTCCCGAGTGGGTTACGGCAATCTGATGAAAATCGTTTCAAAAGCCCATTTAACCAGTGATCCGCAAACTGGTGTGCAGTCGGATATCACCGAGCTTGAACATTTGGCGGACGATTTAATTTGCTTAACAGGCGGTGCAAGCGGGCCTGTCGGACGGCTGCTTGTCGACGGCAAAAAAGACGAAGCCGAGCAATGTTTGAAGCTTCTAAAACACTATTTCGTTGACCGCCTATACATGGAAATTGGCCGTCACGGCGAAGACGCAGAGGCGCGCACTGAAGAGGCCTTTCTTGACATGGCCTACCAGTTGGACCTGCCAATAGTCGCCACCAACCAGCCATTTTTTGTTGGGCCAGACATGTATAATTCGCACGATGCATTGTTGTGTATGGCAGAAAGCACCTATGTGGCAGCTACTGACCGTCGCAGGCTCAATCCGGAATATCGTTTCAAGTCGGCTGAAGAAATGGTTCAGCTATTTGCTGACCTGCCAGAGGCCGTTGAAAATACCGTCAACATCGCCCAGCGTTGCCATTTTGCGGTAGAGGAAATTGAACCGTTGCTGCCTAATTTCACCAGCGGACTGGATGTTTCCGAGGCGGACCTGCTGAAAAAAGATTCTGAGCAAGGCCTGCGCCTGCGCCTTGATACAAAAGCCGAGCGAGAAGAGCTACAAGCGGGCCGGGATGAAGATTGGGAAGCAGAATATTGGGACCGGCTGGATTTCGAGCTAAAAGTCATCAACCAAATGGGCTTCCCGGGGTATTTCCTGATCGTTGCCGACTTTATTCAGTGGGCAAAGGATCATTCGGTGCCAGTGGGGCCGGGCAGGGGGTCCGGCGCGGGTTCGGTGGTTGCTTGGGCGCTTAAGATTACTGATCTTGATCCGCTGCAATTTTCTCTGCTTTTCGAACGATTTTTGAACCCCGAAAGGGTATCCATGCCGGATTTCGATATCGATTTCTGTCAGGACAAGCGCGAGCTGGTTATCAAATATGTACAGGAAAAATACGGCTATGACCGAGTGGCCCAGATTATTACTTTTGGTAAACTGCAGGCTCGTGCAGTTGTCAAAGCGTGTGGCAGGGTACTCCAGCAACCACATGGCTTAACTGACCGGTTGTCAAAGATGATTCCTAATGATCCCGGCAGCGCCATGAGCCTTAGAGAAGCTATCGACAGCGAACCCAGGCTGCGTGCAGAAATCGATTCTGATGAACTGACACGAAGCGTGATGGAACGCGCACTTAAGCTCGAGGGTTTTTACGCCCATTCATCAACCCACGCGGCAGGTGTTGTAATTGGTGACCGGCCACTGGAAGAACTGGTACCGCTGTACCGTGATCCGAAGTCAGACATGCCGGTGACCCAGTTTAATATGAAATGGGTGGAGCAGGCGGGACTTGTAAAGTTTGACTTTCTCGGTCTGAAAACACTGACAGTGCTTGATAGAGCGGTTGATTATGTCAAGGCCCGCGGCATTGATATTGATCTGGACAACCTGCCGCTTGATGATGCCCGATCCTATGAAATGCTACAACGCGGTGATGCAGCGGGAGTATTCCAGCTTGAAAGTACTGGTATGCGTTCCGTCCTGAAGGGCCTGAAACCTGACAAGTTTGAAGACATTATCGCTATTGTGGCGCTGTATCGCCCCGGCCCAATGGATAACATCCCCACATATATTGACCGCAAACACGGGCGTGAACCGGTGCAATATCCGCATCCAATACTCGAGGAAATTCTCGACGAGACCTACGGCGTTATCATCTACCAGGAACAGGTAATGCAGATCGCCCAGGTAATGTCGGGCTACAGCCTCGGCGAAGCGGATATTTTGCGTCGCGCAATGGGTAAAAAAATCCAGGAGGAAATGGACAAACAGCGCGGCCGCTTTTGCAACGGGGCGGTTGATCACGGCATAGACTTCGACAAAGCCAGCTATATCTTCGATTTGGTTACCAAATTCGCGTCCTACGGCTTCAACAAATCACACGCAGCAGCCTATGCGCTGGTTGCGTATCAAACTGCTTATATGAAGGCCAATTACCCGGTCGAGTTTATGGCTGCAATCATGACGTTGGACCTGGGAAACACCGACAAGCTCGGAGCTTTCAAACAAGAGCTGCAGCGCGCCGAAATACCGCTTTTACTACCAGACATCAATAAGTCCCATGTGGCATTCATGGTCGAAAAAATCGATGAACCCTATAGTGACAAAAGCGATGATCCGCGGCAAAATTCTGCCGTGCGCTATGCGCTTGGTGCAATCAAGGGCGTCGGCGAAAAAGCGATGGAAGCCCTGGTCGAGGAACGAACAAACAACGGCCCCTTCAAAGATGTTTTTGATTTCTCTGACAGAATAGACCCGCGGCTGGTTAACAAGCGCCAGATTGAACGCCTGGCCGCGTCTGGCGCTTTTGACACACTGCTTGATGATCGGGCACAGGCCTTTGCGGCGGCTGAGATAATTCAGCGCACGGCGCAGATGCAAACACAAGAGCGCGAGAGCAGCCAGACAAATTTGTTTGGCGGTGACGCCGCGACCGCCGTTGACAGACCTACGTTACCACTGGTGAAAAGCTGGACCGCAACTGAACAGTTGGAGCAGGAGAAGAAAGCTCTGGGCTTTTACCTGTCTGCTCATCCTCTCGACAGCTATGCAACCTTGTTGGAGCGGGAACGCATCATTCCAGCGAAAGAAGTAATGACCGATGCCGGGTTGATAGGCCAGACCGTTAGAATGGCCGGGGCTATTGCAGGATACCGCGAGGGAACAAGCAAGCGCGGCAATAAATTTGGGCGCTTAACGCTGTCCGACCGCACCGACGCGTTTGAAATGATGTATTTCGGCGACGACATTGAACATTTACGGAGATTGGTCGAGGAGGGGGCGCCAGTGGTCGTTTCTGCCCAAATAAGAAAACGCGATGACGACGACAGTATTGGCCTTTCGTGTCGTAGCATCAAATCGCTGGAAGCCGTTGCTGCCCAATCGTCTAAAGGGCTTTTCATCGAGATTGAAAACTCCAGGGCGTTTGCTTCGGTAAAAGCGGTGCTTGATAGAAAAACGGGTGGCAAAGGGAAGATAACAGTCAAATTTGCAGTCGCTGAAGACGAACGCTTTGCCGAATTTCGCCTTCCGGGCGGATACAAGGTGTCTCCTGAATTGCGTCAAGCGATAGCCGCTGAAATTGGTATTTCGTCTGTCGAGGAAATATAGTCATGGGTGACAAGACTGTAAAAAAGATCGTGCCCGCACAGCCTGCATCATCGATCCTGTTGGTCCGTGACGGCACCGGCGGCCTGGAAGTCTTGATGATTGAACGAGCCAAAACAATGCGTTTTGCACCGGGAGCCTTGGTTTTTCCTGGCGGCAAAGTAGATACGGAAGACAGTCAGCGTTGGCGGTGGTACAGATATCTAAAACACAACCGACGAATATTTGCTGATGCCTCATGTAGAATTGCCGCAGCACGAGAATTATATGAAGAAACCAACATCCTGCTTGGTGATACCAACTTCGCTGATATTGCCGGTACATCGTTGCCATTTGATAAACTGCTTGCGCGGGGCGCGGTGAAATTGAAACTGGACGAGATGGTGCCGTTTGCCCACTGGGTAACACCCGAGACCATGCCGCGCCGTTTCGACACCTATTTTTTCCTGGCCGCCGACGATGGACATACCGAAAAACACGACGGCGTGGAAGCAGTGGCAGCAAAATGGTACAAGCCCCGCGAAATTTTGGCCGATTGGGAGGACGACAAGGTTCCCCTGATGTTCCCAACCCGACTTAACTTGATGAAACTGGCCCGCTCATCAACAGTTGCATCTGCAATGCAAGCCGCACGACAAATGCCAGTTGTACGCATTTTGCCGCGTCTGGAATTGAAAGACCAGGGCGTAAACCTGACCATTCAAAAAGCAGCTGGTTATGATGTTACCCAGGCATCAACAAAAGAGCTGAAGGTTGAAGCGCCCAAAAGATAACTTTTTTGCAAGAAAATGCTTGATCTCTGGGGCACACATGCCTATACGAGCGACGACTTCACACGCAGGGGTCGGCTACTCATCGAGTTGGTGAGGCGCCATCCGGTGTTGACCAGGGCCATAATGGCACGGCAACGCAACCCTGCGGAGGCATAACCGGAAAAGGAATATCTTATGACCATGCCCCTAGTAGACATGCGCGCATTGCTTGAAGCAGGCGTACACTTTGGCCACCAAAAACATCGTTGGAACCCTAAAATGGCACCGTTTATTTTCGGTGACCGCAACGGTATCCATATTATTGATTTGTCACAGACCGTACCTTACTTCAGCCGCGCCCTTCAGGTTGTGCGCGACGTAGTGGCCGGTGGTGGTCGTGTTTTGTTTGTTGGCACCAAGCGTCAAGCATCGCCGATTATTGCTGAAGCGGCAAAACGCTGCGGCCAATATTATGTCAACCATCGTTGGCTCGGTGGCATGATGACCAATTGGCAGACAATTTCAAAATCAATCAAGCAACTCAAGCAATTGAACGAGAAACTAGGCCAGGAACATACTGGTTTGACCAAAAAAGAAACCCTGAAAATGACCCGCCAACGCGACAAGCTTGAGCTTTCTCTTGGTGGTATTCAGGACATGGGCGGCTTGCCTGATCTGGTATTCGTTGTTGATACCAACCGCGACGACATTGCAATTGCTGAAGCTAACCGCTTGAAAATTCCCGTAATCGGCGTGATTGACACCAATTCCAAACCTGACGGCATTGATTATCCAGTCCCGGGCAATGATGACGCAACACGCGCGATCCGCTTGTATTGTGATCTGGTTGCTGGTGCAGTTTTGGACGGCATTCAGGCAGATCTGGCATCCAAGGGAGTTGACCTTGGTGCTGCGGATAAAGCCCCGGCAGAAGCAGCTGTAGCTGAAGAAGCACCAGCGGAAGCAGCAGCAGTCGAAGCAGTCACTGAAACGCCGGACGCTGCACCGGTTGTTGAAGCCGAAGATGCGCCTGCAGAAAAGCCAGCGAAAAAAGTGACCGCTAAAAAAGCGCCCGCTAAAAAAGCTGCAGCAGCAAAACCAGCAGCCGAGAAGGCTGAAGAAAAGACACCCGCTAAAAAAGCCGCGGCAAAGCCTGCAGCAAAGAAGGCAGCGGCGAAACCTGAAGCTAAAGCAGCGGAAGAAAAAGCCCCTGCAAAAAAAGCCGCTGCAAAAAAGCCTGCTGCGAAAAAAGCGCCCGCTAAGAAAGCCCCGGCCAAGAAAACTGCTGCAAAAAAAGACGCTGAATAGGTTTCTGGTTAACGTCCCGGGCTAATGGGTCCGGGACTTCACTCCCGTTTTTAATTGGTGATTGCAAAATCGCAAGGAGACACCCAATGGCACAAATAACTGCCGCACTTGTTAAGGAACTGCGCGAAAGATCAGGCGCAGGCATGATGGATTGCAAAAAAGCGCTTTCTGAAAATGACGGCGATCTGGAAGCGGCAATTGACTGGCTGCGGACTAAAGGCCTGGCGTCAGCTGGCAAGAAACAGTCTCGTGTAGCGGCCGAAGGTTTGGTTGCTGTCAAGACAGCAGGCGCCAAAGGCACGGCGGTAGAAATCAATTCTGAAACAGACTTCGTTGCCCGTAACGAGCAGTTTCAGGGTCTGGTAGGCGATATTGCCAGCGTTGCACTGGCAACTGGTGACGATATAGACGCAATTGCAGCCGCTGGGTACCCCGGCAGCAGTAAAACTGTCGCCGAAACTGTGACCGACGCGATTGCGAAAATCGGTGAAAATATGAATATCCGCCGTGCCAAGACTATCGAAGTCGAAAGCGGGCTTGTCGCATCATATGTACACGGCGCTGTCGCAGACGGCATGGGTAAAATTGTGGTCCTCGTGGGCTTAAAGTCAGACGCGAGCGCAGACGCACTTGCCAGCCTTGGTAAACAGCTGGCTATGCACATTGCTGCAGCAAACCCTGCATCGCTTTCTGAAGACGACCTTGACCCAGAAATGGTTGAGCGCGAAAAGCAGGTTCAGATGGACAAGGCACGCGAATCTGGCAAGCCCGAAGCTATCATTGAGAAGATGATTGTTGGCCGCATGCGCAAGTATCTGGAAGAAGTTGTTTTGATGCACCAGACCTTTGTTATCGACGGCGAAAGCAAAATTTCTGCAGTGATCGAGGCGGCTGCAAAAGAAGCAGGCTCCGCAATCGAGCTGGTTGAATTTGTTCGCATGGAAGTCGGCGAAGGTCTCGAGAAAAAAGAAGATGATTTTGCCGCTGAGGTTGCTGCTGCAGCTGGCGTTTAAATCGTCAAAATACACTTTAAAAGCCCAGGTGATTTGCCTGGGCTTTTTTATTGCGAAAATGCCAGGCTCTTTACACAAAATTATTCAAAATTACCAAATCACTTATGGCTAATACCCGTCTAAGCGGATAAGCTGCGCGAAATGTGTGCAGGACGCACACTCGGGGGAAATTTAGGGGAGTTTGCCGCTTATGTCTGAAGCGCCGCGTTACAAACGTATCCTGTTAAAATTATCCGGCGAAGCCCTGATGGGCAAAGGGTCGTATGGCATTGACCCTGAAACCGCTACGCGTGTTTCCAACGAAATAAAACACGCCCGTGAAATCGGTGTTGAAGTATGCATCGTCGTCGGTGGTGGCAATATATTCCGCGGCATTAAGGGCGCTGCAGCGGGGTTGGACCGTACAACCGCAGACCATATGGGCATGTTGGCAACCGTAATGAATGCATTGGCGCTGCAGAACGCGCTGGAGCAGGTCGGGGTCGACACCCGTGTTTTGTCCGCTATTCCAATGGCAAATGTCAGTGAGCCCTATATTCGTCGTCGGGCAATTCGCCATTTGGAAAAGGGTAGGATTGTAATTTTTGCGGCGGGCACTGGAAACCCATTTTTCACCACGGATTCTGCTGCCGCACTCCGCGCAGCGGAAATGAACTGCGATGCCCTGCTGAAGGGAACACAGGTAGACGGCGTTTACAACGCTGACCCAAAGAAAGACCCAACCGCGGTCCGGTACGATACATTAAGCTATATGGACGTGTTACGCCAAGACCTGCGAGTGATGGATGCGTCAGCAATTTCATTATGCCGGGAAAACAATATCCCAATCGTTGTTTTTTCAATTCACGCTGAAGACGAATTGATGAATGTGTTGAACGGCGGCGGAACTTGCACTGTTGTTGGAGAAGGAAAATAATCATGAGCGGAGATGATATTGATCTGGATGATATCGAGCGCAGGATGAAAGGCGCCGTTGAAGCACTGAAAAACGAATTCGCAGGCCTGCGAACCGGACGTGCTTCCACCAGCCTTCTCGACCCGGTTGCTGTCGATGTTTACGGCTCTGTCATGCCTTTAAACCAAATTGGCACAGTAACTGTTCCCGAGCCCCGCATGCTGTGCGTGCAAGTCTGGGATAAATCAAACGGACAAGCAGTTGAAAAGGCCATCAGAAATGCTGGCCTCGGCCTAAATCCTATGTTGGACGGGCAATTGGTGCGCATTCCCATTCCGGAACTTAACGAAGAACGGCGCGCCGAACTTGCCAAAGTTGCCGCAAAATACTCGGAGCAGGGCCGCATTGCCATCAGGAATGTACGCCGTGACGGGATGGACACGCTCAAGCGCATGGAAAAAGACAAATCGATCAGCGAAGACGATCACAAAATGTATGCCGATGAAGTACAGGAACTGACCAACAAATATGTCGGGATTGTTGACGAGACATTGCAAACCAAAGAAGCCGAAATTATGCAGGTTTAACCGATGACGGCTGAGGCAATCGCTACAATTGAATCTGGCACGCAGAGCGCGCCCACGCATGTTGCCATTATTATGGATGGCAATGGGCGCTGGGCAGCAAAAAACGGTGTATCACGCAGTAAAGGGCACCGAAAAGGTGCCGACGCAGTGCGCGAAGCTATCGAAGGAGCAATTAATAGTGGCGTTTCCTACCTGACTTTATACGCATTCTCATCTGAAAATTGGAACCGACCCGCCGAAGAAGTCAGCGACCTTATGGGTTTGCTGCGCATGTACCTGAAGAAAGAAGTGCGTACGCTGTCCAAAGAAGGCGTTAAGCTTCGGGTGAT
>JAJFIT010000063.1 GCA_021774775.1 Alphaproteobacteria bacterium
GTCAACGCCGTAAAACGTATTCAAAAACTCGCCGGAACCCCACACGGCACCCAAAATGGGTGTCACCCGCCATTTTGACGTGGGCTCAAAGGTATAGCCCGCCTCTACTTCAACGCTGGTGCCTTTCAGCGCATCGGTTACGCCGAAATATATTTCTGTGGTCAGGAATAATTTATACAGCGACGTTGCAGCAAAAGCCCCAATTTCAAAGGCGTCGTCCACTTCGGGGATGCTATCCAGAAGACTGAGCGAGCCGGTGTCGATACGCCCGAGGTTCCAGCGCGCAATTGCACCCACACGCACAAAGCGGTTTTTATACAAAAGCGCGCCAATGCGGTTGTTTTCAAGGAAAATGGTTTCCTTATAACTGACTTTCAGGTCAAACGCTGCGCTGGCCACATGCTCATCCACACCGACAAAACGCGGTGCTACCGACACGCCGAACCCAATCTGCCCGGCCCAGCTGTCAGCCTTGCGGTCATCTTCAAACTCATCGGCCTGAATATAGATCGGCTTGCCGCCAAAGCTGGCGTCCACATCGTTGGCAGCTGCCGCACCACCGGCACAAAGACCAATCAGACTGCTGGCAAAAGCCCAAACCAGCCCTCTAGTCACCGGCAATAACCCGGTAATGCACTTCATAGCCCAGATGGTCCGAAAGCGGCCTGCCGTCCAGCGTTTCGGTGAAATTACGTGCAGCCCATATGGGCATCAGCCGCACGGTGTCGCTGTCACCGTAAAACTGTTTGTCGTTGGTGCGGAAAAGAAGCTCGTCTTCTTTGGTTCCGTCCGCCAACGCGCACATTGCCCGGTTGGACAGGCATACCTCGCCTGCATCGGTCAGGTTAACGCTCTGGGAAAAATAGGTATAGCGCTTGTCTTGCTTGGTGTTGAAATCACCTGCGATAACAACAGGATAGCCATTTCTGAATGCCCCCAGCATTTTAACCAGCACATCGGTTTGCTTTCTGTGGGCTTTCAGCACAATTTTACCCGGTGCCTTGGCCGAACCGCGCGAATTAAAATGCGAGTTAACAATGTCAATCGGCTGGTCAGCAAAGGGTGTTTGCAGGCGTGCGAACTGGATTGCCTTGTTCGACAAACAGTCAAGCCCCGCGCATTCGTCGCTGTCAAAAGCTTTATAGCGCGCGTCCACGATCGGAAAATCCGACAGGATATAAAGCCCGCTACCGGCAATTTTCTGCGGGTCGGGGCGTTGGGCATAGACTTTGCGGGTTGCCTGGGTCCAGTGAGCGCGGCCTTTGCGCGAGGTGTCACGCCGCCCCGGCCCCTTATAGACATATTTATAACCGGTTGTGTCAGCGATAACCGAGGTTCGTTTATCGAAGGCTTCCTGAAGCAGCACTACTTGGGGCTGCGTGCCCGCGATCCGGCGCTCGCGCAATATCTCTGCAATACGGTTAAACAGCGGCGGTTTGCCCTTGGTCAGGGTTTTCGGCAGGCCGTTAATGTTGTAGGACAGCAAGCGCAACACAGGGGCCCCATCCGGCGCATCATCCTGCGCCTCGCCCTGCACCGACGACTTGGCCAGTAGTGGCTGCGTAAAAGCTGCGATTACCGTCGCTGCAACAAACCCCGCCTTCAAATAATCCGCTCGCATAGTCATTCCGCCACCAAAATATCTATCGTGCCCTACAGCTAGCGCACCCTGGCTTGCCCCGCAATGAACGAATGGCACTTGGGCACCAGCACACGGATAAAAACGGTGCAGGCGAGTGCTCACCTCCGTTCACGGCGATTCCTAACCGAAATTTATGGCGAAATTTTGAAGCAGGCTAGGCTTGGTCCGCCGTCCCCTCTATCGTTACTGCAAGCTTCTTGCGGTAAAAAAACGCGATCAATGCGGAGAATACAGCATAGACAATCTGAAGCCGTATCCAGACAACAAGCGCAAAAATCGGCGGGCTGAGGAAAAAGTCCAGCTGGTCAATCTGCTCTCTTGCGGTTGCGCCGTCCACACCGGATTCCCGTATTTGCTGGACATTTTGTGCCCGGACATAATCAAGAAAGCTGCCGTCGATCAGCCCATTGGAAATATAGACATAAACCGCATACAGGCTGGCACCGATCAGGCCTGCCACCAGCGCCATCAGCAGCGCCCGCCCGTAACTCAGCGACGCTTTGGCTGCAAGCGCGCGAAACAGCATAAAGCTGACCACCGGGCCGCCGATATAAAATAACGGCAAAACCGATCCGCTCCGGTCCAGTTCAGTCAGCCGCAGCACAATGCCAAGCGCAATTAAATACAGCCCTAAATACAGGCCGTGTTTTCTGGTTTCATCATTCAATACTTTCATCAGTAACTCTCCAGCCATTACAAACAGCACCGAATGCGGCACTTCCCACAGGTCAAAACTGACGCGGTGAGCCGAGACAACAATATTTTTGCGATGAAATGACATGCCGCAGAGGGGGACTGAGCGCCACCAAACCACTGGCGTAAACTTTAGTACCGACAGAAAATTGGTGTTTCACAAATGGCAACACGACGTTGTGATTTTGGCGGGCTTACAATAACCAGCACCTGTGCCTATATGGGGTCCAGAGCGAAATACATAAAAAAAATTAAGATAAGAAAAAGAAAGACGCGAGGCCTACCATGAGACACAAAAGCCAATCTTCCCCCGTTACCGTTGCCGTTAACCTAGTTGCTGTGTCCAGCTTCCTGCTATTCATGTTTATGGTTTAGGTGCACACGGCACTTCTGGACTTTAACGCCTGAAGTATACCGGCGAAAAGCGCACCACAAATAGTAGGAAGGCAATGCACCACAACAGCCCGGACAGCTGGACCAGCGCAGTTGACCAACTGAGCCAAATCCCCGCCGACACGCGCGTCACAGCAGCCAGGTTGATAGCCAGATAAATACTGGTCAGCGCCGTACTATTTTCAAGGGGTAACCCAGCGTGGCCCAGCGATGCCCGGCTCATCACCGCGAGGGTCATGCCACCAATCCCGCCAATGGTCCAGGCATGAAGTGCTGTGGTTTGGGCCACAGTGCCAAATGCTGCGAACGCCAGCAACAAAAATCCCACCACTATCCAGAAATAGGAGACATGCAGCACAGCCACAATTGGTGACCCAACGGTTTTCCACCCCCGCCACCGAGACATGCGAGCCAAGTTGAGGCCCGCAGCAAAGGCAGCCGCCGTTCCCATTACGATCCCGTCATACTCACTGACGAACAAACCAAGCGCCGCGAATGTCACCGCGATGCAAATAGCATCATACTTGCTGAAAGGTACCGGCGTCTTGTCCATATGCTGCAATCGCATCCAATTGCCGGTAAAGGCCGGGATAATCCGCCCGCCAATAACGCAGATAAGTAATATCAGGGCCGCAAGCCCTGCCCGCCAACCAGCAACGGCATCCAGAGCGCCAATCCGCTCAAGATTGGCAACAATGGCGGCGGTTACCAGCAATCCGAAAAAGGCAAGAATTTTGTAATTTCTGGCGTTTTGGGCCCCAACGACCTCTCGTGTTGCCAACCCCAAAAAGAATATGAAGAACACGCCTTCCGCCAGTGCAGGAACGGCGATATCAGCATATCCGGCCAGCACCACCAGCGAGGCAATCCGGGCAACCAGCCACGGCAGAAAAAGCACGCCCAGCAACGCCCCTGAAATCGGGGGCCTGCCTGTCCAGTTGGGGATCGCGGTCAGGGCAAAGCCCGCAACCACAGCACCGCCGTAGCCATAAACCAGCTCGTGGGCGTGCCACTGCAGCATGTCTGCATCAAAGTTGCTCGCAAAACCCGTCAGATAAAAAAGCCAGAAAACCAACGCTACAACCGCCCAAACGGCAGCGGCGAAAAAGAAAACCCGATAACCGCCCGCCAATATTGGCGGGCCGCTGTATGTATGTTTCATTAGGCACCTCTCCAGACATCAGAATATGGGGAGTCTGAAACAAAACCGGTGCCCGCCGTTTGATATGCATCAAACAGGCAATTGGTTTCGCCCATTTTCATAGCCGATCTGCTTGCTGTATCCAGCTTCCTGCTATTCATGTTTATGGTATAACAACCGTTGAGAAAACACTCAGTTAGCATAATTTTACAGTGACTTAATTTTTCATACCACTTATAACTTAACGATATATTATTCTTGTATAAAACATTCTAAAATGTTATAAAATGTTATAAAATTAGTATGCAACGGGTAGAATATAGCAAGCAATCTTTAAAAGCCCTTCGCAAAATGGACAAGCCAACGGCGTCCACGATTATTGAGAAAATAAATCTGCTAAATTCGAACCCGACAGCTTTAGTTAACAACATAAAGCGTTTGCAGGGATCAACCCTCAGCCGTCTTCGGGTTGGTGATTGGCGGATAGTTTATTCGAATAATGGCATTATTCTGATGATTGAGAAGATCGTAGCCCGAGGCAACGTATATTAAGGAAATGGATATGGACAGACAATTTATAAAGGGTGAGGACGGCGAAAACCAGTTTGTCATCCTGCCTATCAATGAATGGGAAGCAATACAGGATATTATGGATGCTAGGGAGGTGCGCGCGAGAATAGACGCCGGGGAAGAAACATTTCCGGCAGAGGTCGCAGAAAAGATCGCGGCCGGTGTTAATCCGGTAAAGGTTTTCCGTCAGTATCGTGGTTTGTCGCAGGGCGCACTTGCCGCCGAGGCCGGCATAACTCAGGCAATGGTAAGTGAAATAGAAACCGGCGTACGCAATGGGGGCATGAAATCCATGAAGGGCTTGGCCAAGGCGCTGGATTTGGATATGGACGATCTCATATAAATAGATAACCCGAAGTTAAACAAAAAAAGCCCCGCTGACGCGAGGCTTTTTTGATGGTGATCCCTACGGGACTCGAACCCGTGTTTCCGCCGTGAAAGGGCAGCGTCCTAGGCCACTAGACGAAGGGACCATATATGGCCAGCCTTATAAGTGCCTTATCGGTATGCGCTTGGTGATCCCTACGGGACTCGAACCCGTGTTTCCGCCGTGAAAGGGCAGCGTCCTAGGCCACTAGACGAAGGGACCACTGTAGCGCATAACGGA
This sequence comes from Alphaproteobacteria bacterium, assembly GCA_021774775.1. Taxonomy (GTDB): domain Bacteria; phylum Pseudomonadota; class Alphaproteobacteria; order Sphingomonadales; family Kordiimonadaceae; genus Kordiimonas. The sequence goes on from JAJFIT010000063.1 coordinate 5,047, forward strand.
CGCCTAGATACCCAGCCACCCCCGCTGGGTCAACCTCTTTTTGCTTTTTTATCCCACCGTCAAAGAAGCCAGTGATGCGTACCCGACTAAGGCGCGCCAATCAACGCCACGTCATCCAGCATTATCTCAACTTTGCCGCCCCCGGCCCAGGTGTCTTTCTTCAACTTGCCCGCGATGTGAAAGCGCCTGCCAATGCCGGTTTGCAGCAGGTGCCCCAAGGGTTCATCTGCCTGCCGGAATGCCATCGCCTTAATGCTGCTGCCGTCTTTGGATTTAAAGATGCAGCGCAAGTGGTTTTCCCCCACCCGGTCCGCTTTAAGCAGGTCCACTTCCGGGATGGCGAAATGTGGCCCCGGATTGCCAGCGCCGAACGGCCCAACCCGCTCGATATCATCAATCAGGTCCGCAGTTGCACCCGACAGGGCAATAACCGTATCGATCTTCAGCGCCTGACTGCTGGACGCCTTCGCCACAGCCGCGCGCATATGGTCGCGCAGGAAGGCGCACAAGGCATCAATTTTGTCCGCAGCTACGGTCAACCCCGCCGCCATGGCGTGACCACCGCCCTTGATCAACAGACCCTTATGTTGAGCTTCAATCACCGCAGCGCCCAGGTCCACGCCCGAGATCGACCGGGCCGAGCCCTTGCCTTCTTTTGTTCCATTTGGCCCGTTTTCCAGCGCGATCACCAGCGTCGGCAAGCGGTATTTATCTTTCAGGCGGCTGGCGACGATACCAATCACGCCCGCGTGCCAGCCTTCGCCGCAGGCAATAACTACAGTATCAGGCGCGCCAGTGAGGCCAACAGCTGCTTCAACCTGCGCCAAAGCTTCCTTGAGCACATCCGCCTCGATCACCCGGCGCTCGCCGTTATGTTGGTCCAGTTTTTCAGCAATTTGCCGCGCTTCATCTGCGTTATCCGTCGCAAGCAACCTTGCGCCCAGACCGGCTTCCCCCACGCGGCCACCGGCATTAACCCGGGGGCCAAGCACAAACCCGGCGTGATAGGTGCCAGGGGCCTCGGAAACCCGTCCCACGTCCGCCAGCGCGGTTATTCCCGCGTTACGGCGCTGTGCCATCACCTTCAGGCCCTGTGTCACCAGTGCGCGGTTAACGCCGGTTAACGGCACCACATCGCATACGGTGCCGAGGGCAACGATATCCAGCAGAAGCCGCAAGTCCGGCTCAGGCCGGTCTGTATTAAACCAACTTGCCTCGCGCAAAAGCTTATTGATCTCAACCGCCAGCATAAAGGCAACGCCGACTGCTGCCAGTTGACCCTGCCCGCTTTCGTCGTCCAGCCGGTTGGGGTTAATCAGGGCTGCCACGTCAGGCAAGGTAGGTTCGGCCTTGTGGTGATCGACAACAATCACCTCCAGCCCCATGTCTTTGGCGGCCTTAAGTGGCTCGTATGACAGGGTGCCGCAATCAACTGTGATCACCAGGTCCATGCCCTCGCGGCGCAGGCTGTCCATTGCAGCAGCATTGGGGCCGTAGCCTTCAACCATGCGGTCAGGGATATAAACCCTGACATCAACGCCGAGAGCTTTAAAATAACGGGTCAACAGCGCACTTGAGGTGGCACCGTCTACATCGTAATCGCCGAAAATTGCGATTTTCTCGCCAGAATCAATCGCGCGGATGATCCGGCGCGCGCCAACGGTCATATCCAGAATGCTCGCGGGGTCCGGCATCAGGTCGCGCAGCGATGGTTTGAAAAACACGGCGGCATCCTCGACCGACACACCGCGCCCGGATATCAGCTGGCCAACGGTTAGCGAAACGCCTAACTGGTCAGAAATAGCCTGCGCGTGGCGGGCAATGAATGGGCGCTGTAGCCAGCGCTGGCCCAACGCGGAATTTGTGACCCCTAGTAATGCATCTGGGCCCAATAATGCTTCCAGAGGTTCGTTCGGATTTTCGTTTTCGGCCTGTTCCGTCAAACGAGGTCCTCTTTGTCGTAGCCGTGCAGAGTTTGCACCCGGCGGATGGTTTTAGTGTGGGAACGCATGGTCACTGTGTCTGTGGTGATACCTTCCGGCGTGCGGTGCACCCCTTGCAGCATTGCGCCGTCGGTCACACCCGTGGCGGCGAAAATAACGTCGCCAGACGCCAGTTCCATCATATTGTATTTCCTGTGCAGGTCTTCGATGCCCCATTTGTGGGCGCGGGCGCGCTCATCGTCATTGCGGTACAACAGCCGCCCTTCCATCTGGCCGCCG
>JAJFIT010000064.1 GCA_021774775.1 Alphaproteobacteria bacterium
GAGCATGTCAATGCCGCCGCCGAAGTGGCCGACACGCTGATGCAAAAATTTTGTCAAAACTTTACTTGAACACACCCAAGCAGATCAAGTATCAGAGACACAATTATAAAACGCACGGCATTGGGGATTATATGCGTCTAGTTACGGCTTTAGTCATTCTATTTGGAATGGCATCAACAAACGCGTTCGCAAATGACGCAAAAGTTGAATTACTCAACAGTACTCTTATCGCCAAATTACATCTGGACGCTATCGACCGCAAGGGTCAAATGGTCGGTGCCTATCAGGTAAGCTTCAGAAACAAATCAAAGGGTCCGCTTTCCAGCCTTACGCTTCTTTTGAACCCCGGTTTGAATTTTACCCATGCGACCGGCCCGAAAAATGTTGCGCTTTCCATATCCAGCAATGTAACCCCGGTTGCCGGGTATGAGCTACTTGAGCTCAACAGGGCAACTGTCCGCTTGCCCAAGCCGCTGAAGGCAGGCAGGCGCACGGAAATTGTTGTTCACTATAAGGGCTATCTGACCAATATGGCTTATATGGCGGTTGAGAAGGTCAAGGAAACCCTGAACCCCAGCTTCACCATGATCCGCGCCGACAGTTTCGGCTATCCGGTATTTGCCGAACCAAAGCGGTCATCAATCGATACAGCCTTTGCCCACAAACCGTTCCAGCAGGTCGCGTTCATAGACTATCCCGGCAACAATAACGTGGCAGGCAGCCTGGGTGTCGCTGGCAAATCTCTTAAGGCAAACATCAACACCGTCCATATGAAAAATACGTTACCCACTGGCCTTTTTGCCGCCGCGATCGCCCCCTATGGCCAGCTGGAAGCTGGACCGGTTACTATCTCATATCTTGATGGCGGCATCGCCAGCGCGCAGAATTTCCAATCGCTTGTCATGGGTGAAACCAACCGGTTGCATACCCTTCTGGGCGGACCGTCCGCTGGTGCCAAATTACGCGTCGTTGAAGTGCCCACGGGCTACGGCAGCAGCGAAACCGAAGGAGCTTTTTTCCGCGAACGCAATTCCTTCGGCGCAGCAACCATTCCGGGCGACATAAAAAGTGCAATTTTCGATTTGTGGAAATTTAACGGTCGCGACACACCCGGCCACTGGTCAAACGGACTGGATGCCGTTGTTCAAACCGCAATCGCTGCGCCTGAAGATATTGCTGAATTCCAGCAGACCAGTTTCAAAGCAAGCCAACACCTGTTCAACACCAATAAACAGATGGGCAAAACATCCTTGGCTGACTATGCAATCGAAGGATTTTCAGCCCAAAGCGATACGGTCAGCACGCTGGCCTACGGCGCGCTATATTCCGTTCTTGGCCCCGAGGTATTTTTCAAGTTTATCAAAGACCTAAGAGAGGAAATTCGCGGCCAATATACCGACACGCAAGTGATTGCCGAATTCATGGACGACAATATCAAAGACAAAGCGGCAAAAAAACTCGCCAAAAACTGGTTTTCAAGCGGCCGGGCTGGCAAAGATATGGCAAAGGCCGAAAGCTTTGAGGAGCTGGTGAAGCGCTACAAATAGGGTGTGATTGCTATATTGAACTGGCCGTGGGCCGGTATCGGCCAATATTACGCCCATAACGAAACATTCGGGAGGCCCACCATGCAATTTGAAACTCTAGATGTCGCCGCGGGCGGTGCAGTTGCGACCGTAACTCTTAATCGGCCGGACCAGCTGAACGCCATGAACGGTGCCATGTTCCGGGAAATCGGCGAAGCCTTTCGCTGGATTGATGGCGAAACCGACGCCCGCGCAGTGGTACTCTCAGCAAACGGCAAGCATTTCACTGCGGGTCTGGACCTGAAGGAAAGCGGCACAGTTCTGGGAACAAAAGAGGGCGACCCCGCACGCGTGCGCGAAAAACTGCGCCGCCATATTCTGCATTTACAGGATTGCTTCACCGCGCTGGAGGAATGCCGCGCGCCTGTAATAGCGGCCATTCACGGCGCATGCCTTGGCGGCGGCATTGACCTGATATCGGCATGCGACATCCGCGTGTGCAGCGCTGACACATGGTTCTCAATTCAGGAGATTAACGTTGCCATCGTTGCCGATGTTGGCACCCTGCAGCGCGCACCCTATTTGCTGCCGAACGGTATCCTGCGCGAGTTGGCCTACACCGGACGAAAATTCGCCGCTGAAGAAGCCAGTAAATATGGTTTCGTCAATTCAGTCTCTGACACCCGCGACCAGGCCATCGCCAGGGCAACAGAGATAGCGACAGAGATCGCCAGCAAAAGTCCACTTGCAGTGGCGGGTACAAAAGCGGTACTCAATCATTCAAGGGATCACACAATCAGCGACGGCCTTGATTATGTGGCAACATGGAATAGCGGCCAATTACTGGGCGAGGATTTGGTCAAGGCCGCAACCGCAGCGCTGACACGTGATAGCGTTGAATTTGCAGAATTGTTGGAAAGCGACGACTAAAAAATGTTTGAGGCGGCATTTACATGGGCAAAAGAATACGGAGACGTGCTCGGCAGCATTGGTTTCCTGTTTGCCATGTTCACTGTCATCGTAACAAACGGCAAGGTTATTCTTCAACGCGTGAAGGGTGAGCAACCTGATTTCCTGGCGCACGGTATCTCGCCCGGTGCCATCAACATGCCATCAAATGTCCCAGCTGCGGCGGGCACTGGTACCGGAATGATGGTCGATGCGCCGCCGCCAGCGCCTGACTATGGCGGCAAGGTGCCTGTTGCTGTGTTCCCGCCCACCGAACGCGGCGATTTTGACGATCATTTTGCCGCGGGCCTAGCCGATGACCTGATCGCCGACCTACAACGCAATAGGTTCGCCACGCCCGAACTTGGCACAGTCGCTGCCATGCAGGCCGCAGGGGCCGACACCAAGAAAATTGCGCGTGATCTGGGCGTAGAACATGTACTGACCACCAGCATTCGCCGCCAACAGGACAAAATTCGGGTTACCGCGCAATTGATTGATCCCTCAGGTGCCATTCTATGGTCGGATCGCTTTAACGCTGTCGGCGATGACATGATGGCCATGCAAGAATCGATCGCGGTTAAA
>JAJFIT010000065.1 GCA_021774775.1 Alphaproteobacteria bacterium
CAGTTCTCGTGCCAACCGGTGACCACCGATGGACGTATCCGCCACCAGTGCCAGGCATTCCCGGCTATGGTCATCAACAACACACAGCATGCGGAAGCGCCAGCCATCCATAAAACTATCGCTAACAAAGTCCAGTGACCAAGACATTATTGCGCTCTGATTTTTTGTACTTTGAATGAAACGCTGCTATATCGAATAAATCGATATTAACATACAGTTTATTTCGCTTGAGTGCAACCAATGCGTTGCCTATATACAGTTGTGAAGCAAGATTGTTTCCTCCATTCCTGTGAAGGCATCCTCGCTGTCGTAAATGAGCCTTCATGCCTGAGCCTCCAACTGATTGGTTGGAGGCTCTTCTTTTGATTTTCGACGAGAAGACTGCTCGCCATATTTTAGGGTGCTTCTTTCCGTCGTAGGAGTAAGACTAGTCTCGTCGCTATATGGGCTCATCGTCAATCCGCCTCAATAGCAACGAAAGGGAATCGCTTGCCCTGACAGCAGGCCGTGTGCTGGACCATACCGACAGCGCCCGTCACGCGTTGACAATCAAAATAGAACTGAAGCATTCGCGCAGAATGGTTGAAGGTAAAAAGAAGCCTGAAAAAGAACTTAAAAAGTTAGCAAACAAATTGGTGCCTGGTGGCAGGCCCAATTAATTGGGTTTCTGCAGAACACGCTAATTTTTGATATTTTAATGCGGATTGTTCAGCCACTTTCTTTTGGTCAATCTGCGAAACTTCGCAATGCTTTAGCCAACTGAAGGCACGCTATTTCTATATTGGGCACCATTTTCGATGAAAAACGATCAGCAAAACAACCGTAACGATGAGCTGCCACCGAGTACACGGTCGCAACGGAGCACGATTGAAGCCAGATGGGCACCGCCTGACCCCAGAGATAGGCTTTCGGATCAATCTGCTACGCAGAAAGAAAAGCTCGCCTCGACTTTGCGCATTTTTGCTTCTTTCCATCCAGTCCTCAATGTGGGCGTATTATTTGTGGATTCCTTTCGCAAGTTGGGCGTTCTAAGAGCAGGTTTCATTTGGTTTGTCATTTCCGCGGCCATGTTCGCTCTTATCTCTTTTCTTCTGTCAAATTGACAGGTTGACAGATTCGCCTTTGTTGGGAGATTGTTGCAATATGTTTGATCTGAGGGGATTTGACGGCGCGTGCGGCACTCGCAGAGCTTCGTAAGGAACGTTTGCAAACGTTGAAATTATCAGTAAATGGTTTGTGAAGCCTAAATCCAACACATTGGCGTTGGATTGCTTTTTCGGCTGTATCGTTCATTCAAGGTGCATGACGGGGAACACTGGTTTAGGTGTTGAAACCATCCGCTACTATGAAAAGAGCGGGTTCCTGCCTGCGCCTGATCGGTTGCCTTCGGGCTACCGTGTATACGGCACCGCTGCAGCACGTCAGGTCCGCTTTCTTCAAGAGGCACAAGCCCTGGGTTTTAAACTCTCCGAGATCGCTGAACTTATGGCCTTGACTGATGATCCCGATGCTGACTGCGCCGCGGTGAATGCGCGCGCGAAGGAGAAGATTGTCGAGATTGATGACAAAATAACTCGCTTGACCAAAATGCGTGAAAGCCTTGACCGTCTCGCAACCTATTGTCCGGCTGATGATCAACCGCTCAGTGCATGCAGCATCATCAATCATTTGTACGGCGTGGAGGCAGAAAATGATTGATAACACGCATAGTCACGAAGCAAGTTGTCATCCAGTTAAGAAGGGCCGTCCGGACATATTGCTCTGGGGTTCACTGTTAAGTGTGGTCGCTCTTTACATAATCCACTGGCAATTGCCTGCCCGCACGGCCCTGCCAGCCTGGTTGAATGCTCTCGGTGTTAGCGTTTTTGACCTGATGAACACGATTTGGTGGGGCATCTCGATCGGCATCGTCATGGTGGCGGTGCTGGCGAAGATTCCGCGTGAATTTGTGATTTCTGTTCTCGGTCGTAAAGGTGGTTTAGGAGGCATTGTCAGGGCAACTTTTGGAGGGCTGCTGCTCGATTTATGCAGCCACGGAATCCTGATGGTTGGCGCCAAACTGTATGAGCGCGGTGCCAGTGCGGGGCAGGTGATTGCCTTTCTGGTGGCAAGTCCGTGGAACTCTTTTTCACTGACGCTGGTTCTGTTCGCGCTTGTGGGCCTGAATTGGACGTTGGCGTTCATTGGCCTGTCAATGCTAATTGCGGTGATTACAGGGCTGGTATTTGAGATTTTGGTCGCACGCGGCACATTGCCTGCCAACCCTAATACACTTGATTTGCCCGAGGGTTTCGAATTTTGGCAAGAAGCCCGGAGCCAGTTGAAAGGCGCGCATTACGGCTCGCAGTTTTGGTCTTCTTTGGCTGTGAGCGGCATAAAGGACAGTAGGCCGGTTCTGCGCTGGATATTATTCGGTGTCCTATTGGCTGGTCTGGTGCAGGCCTTTGTTGATACGGGCAGTTTGCAGACATACTTTGGGCCTACGCTTGCTGGACTGGGCCTTACCGTGCTGGTCGCGACGGTCATGGAGGTATGCTCGGAAGGGAGTACGCCGATCGCGGCTGATTTGTTGACGCGGGCCAACGCACCCGGCAACAGCTTCGCCTTCTTGATGACCGGGGTATCAACAGATTATACCGAAATTATGATTCTCAAGGACACGACAAAATCCTGGAAGTTTGCTCTTTTCCTTCCACTTGTGACGGTTCCACAAGTCTTACTGATTGGGTGGATACTTAATATGGTCGGGTAGATTGATCTGTTCTTTAGTAATGTCAGTTTTATCCAATCAGAATCATAGCCTGAAGATCGCAGGGTCATATGGAGCCAGGCGGAACGGAGACGAAGCCCGCAGGCGATGCGGCGATTTCTGCTTTTGCCGCCTGTGATCCAACTTTTTCGCCTCGGCAATCTGGTTCGACTATCGCCGTATGCGGCTTAATTCGGCAAGACAAATAATTGCCCCGACGCTGATGGCGGAAGTGGGATCGAGGCTTGTTAATACCCAATGTGCAAAGGTCAGGGCGGTTGCGACATAAACCGAACGGTGAAGAACTTTCCAGCGCCGGCCAAGCCTTTGAACCGAAAAATTGTTACTGGTGACCGCCAAGGCGATAAACACCGCGAAGGCAATCCAGCCGGTCAAAAGTGACGGGTCCTGACCTTCCTTGATGACCAGACCAGCGGTCCATTTTTTATCCAGATAAATGGCGGTATGCAGCAGGGCGTAGCTGAAACTGGCGACACCGAGCGCCCGCCGGTGGCGCAGCAGCAAGCGTATTTCCTGCCGCTTCGGGAACAATCGTTGCAAGGGGGTCACCAGCAGGGCTGCGCACAAAAGTCCAACACTCCATTGGCCCGTGAAGTGGATTGTCTCGCCGTAAGATAGCCAGTCCTGGCTGCGCCAAAGCATGGCATAGACCGTGGGTAGCGCCAACAAAGGCCACACCAACGCGCGGCGCGCCAGGAGGTCTGAAAAACCCGAAAATAGCGACATGTCTATACCTCAGCGACTGCAAATCAGCCGCTTGGTTAGGGGGTGATTTCTCTAATCAAGCGTTACATAACGCTTCAGGTTTTCAACTTCAGCTGCGCTAACATATTTGCTCATTTCGCGGGCAAAATCGTCCAGCGAAGCGTAGGGGCGATATTCGTCAAATTCATGGGCGAGATGCCGCGGTGTCAGACTTGAAGGGATCAGTTTATAGTCGTCTTCCGAGCCAGTGTTCAGGCCAACCTTGATGAACAGTACACTGTAGAGCGCTTTAATCGTGGCCGGGTCTTTTCCCTCGCCGATAACAGCGTGAAGGGCCGACATGGAGGCGAAAGGGCGTCCACTAACGATTGCGGCAACATCAGCACCACTCAGGCCAGTTAAAGCCAATGCAGCTTCAGTTGCGCTATTGGGATCAATCAGCGGAGCGGTGGCAAAAGTTTGCACAGCCTCGTCGGCTGGGGCGGTTTCGCTTTCGCTGCAGGCGGTTAAAGCAAACCCGCCAAGCATTGCGATACCGATCATCAATTGTTTCATAGGTGCCATGCTGTCTTTGTCCTTTTCGTTAAAATACGGAGTTCATGGTGTTTTTATACACCCAAAATCAGCGTATCCCAGCTACTTATTTTCCATTCCTATATCTATTCTGCAGCCTCAATTTTATCTTGCGTTTTCAGGTCGAAATCGCTGGCGTCGTTGCGGATCCGTAGTTGGCCGACCGGGTCACCCCAGGCGCGATTTACCATCTTTCCGCGCTTTACCGCCGGGCGGGCGGCAACTTCTGCGGTCCAGCGTTGCAGGTTCTTGTATGACTTAACGTCGAGGAATTCTTCTGCATCATACAACAAGCCCAGTGCCAGTGCACCGTACCAGGAGAAGACGGCAATATCGGCAATACTATACTCGTCGCCAGTCA
>JAJFIT010000066.1 GCA_021774775.1 Alphaproteobacteria bacterium
GCTGAACGACTACCCAAACTTATGGGCCTACACCCGCGATATTTATAGCCTGCCGGACGTCGCCGAAACCGTGCATATGGATCATATCAAAACCCACTATTATGGTAGCCACAAAACTATCAACCCGTCCGGGGTTGTTCCGATGGGTCCATCGCTGAACTTTACCGAACCCCATGGCCGCGAGAACCTATCAACAACCAGCAAAGGAGAGGCATCATGAGCAATCGTAAAATCAGCATAATAGTGCCCGCACAGGCTGTCCCCGAAGGCAAGGGTGTCACTGTACACCGCACAATTGGGCGTGCAGGCCTGAGCGAGCTGGACCCGTTTCTGTTGCTCGACGAAATGGTCATCGGCGCCGATGACGCCGGAACCGGATTTCCAGAGCATCCCCACCGCGGCTTTGAGACAGTTACCTATATGCTGTCCGGCAGCATGCGCCACAAAGATACAGCGGGCAACGTGGGTGAGATCGGGCCAGGCGAAGCCCAGTGGATGACAGCAGGTCGCGGCATCATCCATTCGGAAATGCCAACCTCTGAGGGGGTTGATATTCGTGGTTTTCAGTTGTGGGTCAACTTGCCCGCCGCCGACAAGATGAAACCTCCGCGCTACCAGGACATCCCCTACGGCGATATCCCGACCATTGCCGGCGACGGTTACATCGCACGTTTGGTAACCGGAGAGCTATTAGGTGAAAACGGACCGGTCAGCGAAATCGCGGTGAACCCTTTGTTCGCGGACATTACCCTGCTACGCAGCGGCAAGATCATAGTGCCGGTTCCCGCAGGCCACACAGCTTTTTTATACGGCATAAATAAAGCTTATCAGGTCGGCGATGATCAAGTGCCACCGCGCGCGATCGCGGTACTTAAAGACGGCAACGCTGTCGAGCTAACCGCAGAAAAAGATACCCGGCTATTGCTGGTCGCGGCCGCGCCTATCGGTGAGCCTGTGGCACGTTACGGCCCGTTTGTGATGAACACGCGTGAGGAAATCAAAGCCACACTGGATGACTGGAACAATGGCCGATTTTTATAGGCACGCCTCGTCTCGCCTTCGTCGAGGCAACATTTGGCAATGAGTTGGCTGATACTGGATATGATTTCCTTTTCATAAAAAAGCTGAAAACTAACCAAACGGGCTGGGCCAGCCCCTTCACATTAGCGCAAAATGGATCGCAGATGCCGCGCTGCGAAACTAAGTTTGGCCACACTGAGGGTTCCTGACGACTTCAGATCCTCCGCGAGCCTACCGGAGCGAATAAGCCGCGTGGCCTGCTTTTTCTCCCACGCCGATACCGCTTGTCGCACCGTCTGCTTGCCCGCAGTTTCACAAACCTGTTGCACCAGTTGGCGCTGCTGGTCCGCAAGGTCCTCAAGGATGGAGCGTACAGCCAGGGATTCCCAGTGATCATCAAGTGCGATGCGGTCTGCGCGCTGACGCAGCCAATCAAAATTCAACAGATCGCCGAGCGCGAAGTGAATGCCCGCTACATAATCAACCGGTTTACCGGTCTCCTCGGCCACCATGATAATATCAGGCCCCGAGGTCAGCACTTCAAAGGCACCTACAAAGGTTGCCAGTTCGTGGCCAACACCGTCAGCCTTCAAGCCGTTGCGGCGGCTAAGGAAGGCATCCTGTGTCGGTTTACTGAGCACTTCCAACTTGACACCAAACAGCTTTTCAAAGGGTGTCTTGAACCGATCAACCAGCTCGCTGACGTTGAAAGGCTTGTCCAGGTTACGCAGGGTCCAAAGCACTTGTGTTTTCAAACTCAGTGACACCGAGCGGTGCATGTCATATTGCACACTGGCAGGTACCTTGTAATCAAGAGCATTTATCGCGTCCCACTGTTTTTGCAGGCCAAATACCTCACGCACCATGACAAATGCAGCAACGATATCACCGACGCCGAGCCCGGTTTCTTCCTTGACCTCATAGACAAATGTCAAACCAGCCCAATTCACCACCTCGTTGGACAATACGGTCGCAATAATTTCACGGCGCAGCTGGTGGTTGGAAAGTTCGGAGGCAAACCTGTCACGCAGCAATGTGGGGAAACCCCATTCCAGTTCCGGCTGCATCATCGGGTCATCGATCAGATCGCTTTTGATGACTGTATCAAATAACGACATCTTGGCATAAGCCATGAGAGTTGATATTTCAGGCCGGGTCAGGCCTTTTTCGTTGGATGCCATCTCGGCAAAGCCCTCATCGGACGGCAAAAATTCGATCTCACGGTCAAGGCCGCCGTCACGTTCCAACGCCTTAATCAAGCCCAGATGATACTGCCGTGCGCTAACTGCTTCTGCTTCTGCCAGAGAAATTGCCTGTGTTTGCAAATAGTTATCCGAAAGAACGATGTCAGAAACCTCGTCAGTCATTTCCTCCAAAACGGCGTTGCGGTCTTCAAGCTTCAGCGTACCCTTGGCAATTGCGTCGATCAGCAGGATCTTGATATTCACTTCCTTGTCGGAACAATCCACACCTGCCGAATTGTCGATAAAGTCGGTGTTCAGGCGGCCACCACACCTGGCATATTCGATACGTGCCTTTTGGGTCATGCCCAGATTACCGCCTTCGCCGACAACGCTGACCCGCAGCTGCTGACCGGTTACCCGCAGCGCATCGTTGGCACGGTCACCGGCTTGCTGGTCAGTTTCGTCTGAGGCGCGCACATAGGTGCCAATGCCGCCAAACCACAACAGGTCGGCTTCGGCTTTTAGTATGCGATTGATCAAATCATTGGGCGCAAGGCTTTTTTCCTCAATGCCAAGCCATTCCCTGATTTGGGCGGTTAACTTGATTGACTTGTCGGCGCGCGAGAAAATGCCGCCGCCTTTGGATATCAGTTTCTTGTCAAAGTCCTCCCAGGACGAGCCCGGTGTATCAAACAAGCGCTTGCGCTCTTTCCAGGCTTTTACCGTATCGCCCGGATTGGGGTCGACAAAAATATGCAAGTGGTTGAAGGCTGCCTGAAGGCGAATTTTCTTCGACAAAAGCATGCCGTTGCCGAACACATCACCCGACATGTCGCCGACACCAATGACGGTAAATTCATCTTTTTGCACATCAATCCCGCGCTCGCGGAACAGTCGCTGAACACTGACCCAGCCGCCTTTTGCTGTGATGCCCATTTTCTTATGGTCATATCCGGCAGACCCGCCCGAAGCAAAGGCGTCACCCAGCCAAAAACCCCGGCCTTCTGATATGCCGTTAGCGATATCAGAGAAAGTTGCAGTGCCCTTGTCGGCAGCAACCACCAGATAGGGATCATTGCCGTCGCGCCTAACGGTTTGCCTGGGTGCAACCGTCTTGCCACCTTTCAAATTATCAGTGATCGACAGCAGGCTGGTGATAAACGACCGATAGGACGAAACACCTTCCTTGATAAAAGCATCCCTGTCGCCCATTGGCAGTTGCTTGGGGAAAAATCCGCCCTTGGAGCCCTGCGGCACGATCACTGCATTTTTCACCTGCTGTGCCTTCACCAGGCCCAGCACTTCGGTGCGGAAGTCTTCCCGGCGGTCAGACCAGCGAAGACCGCCGCGGGCAATAGGCCCACCGCGCAAGTGAACACCTTCAACTTGCGGCGAATAAACCCATATTTCAGCGAACGGCCGTGGCAGCGGTGCTTCCTCAACCTCGCGCGAGCGAATTTTGAACGCAAGCGCGCGCTCATCCACCCGGTCAACAACGCCGCTTTGATAGTAATTGGTACGCTGTGTCGCGGTGATAACATTGACATAGGCGCGCAGGATACGGTCATGGTCAAGGCTGCGGACTTTCTCAAGCGCGCGCCGGATTGCTGCGGTTATTTTCCCGGCTTCTCCAGCGCGGTCGCCTTTGAATTTGGGATCAAACTGAGTAGCGAACAAATCAAACAACTGGCTGCTGACAGCCCCATGCTCAACCATGGTGTCAGCGATATAATCCGGCGTGTAGCCAATACCCAGCTGGCGCAGATATTTCCCGTAGGCGCGCACAACAACAATTTCACTCCAGGTCATGGCCGAGGTAATAACCAGCTTGTTGAAGCCGTCATTTTCACTGGCACCCAACCACACTTTAGCGAACAAATCTTCAACCAGCGACTTGATATCAACGACGGTAAAACAATTTTCAGCGCCGCATTCCAGTGAGAAATCATGGATAAAGCTGCTGGAGCTGCCACCCATCTTATAGGAATGCTCCGAGAGAACACGGAAACCCATATTCTCGAGAATCGGCATACAATTGGACAATGCGATCAGCTTCGAGCCATGATAAATCTTCAGCCTGAAACGGCCTTCGCCGTCAGCCAAATGATTGTAAAAGTCGACACGCAAATCATCCTTGCCGTCAATTTCCTCTAACTTTATGACATCATAGGCTGCCTGCGGCGGGGTAAAAAACTCCCGGTACGCGGTGGTGAAGCGGGTTTTATAGGTATGGTGCAGACGGTTGCCCTGTTCTTCGCCCAAATGGTCGATCAGCGCCAAATGCAGCCGATCATCCCAGCCCTGGGCTGCCTCAACAATTTGCTGCTGAATATCTTCTTCTTCAACGACCGGCACATTGCCTGGTTTGGTGCGAATGATGAAATGCCAGCGCGCCAGCGGTTCTTCGCTTAATTTGGCGTAATAAACTGACATTTCGCCGTTGTAGTTTCGGCACAATATCTCGGTGATCGCTGACCGCAAGCCCGAGTGGTAATTGTCGCGCGGCACATAAACCAAGGCCGAGACAAATCGCTCGAACTGGTCAGGCCGGATGAAGGCGCGCGGGCGCGGACGCTCGGTCAACTGCAAAACTCCGAAAGCAGTCTCGAAAAGCCAATCTTCGCTAACTTGAAACAGTTCGTCGCGCGGGAAGTTCTCCAAAATGTGGGTCAGCGCCTTACCTGCAAAAGACTTATGACCCAAGCGCGCGCGCTTCTGAATGTTGGCGACCTTACCGCGAACAAGCGGCACATCATGGGCAAACTGGCTGTAGGAAAGAGAGGTGAACAACCCGACGAAACGGCGTTCGCCGACAGCGTTACCCTCGGCATCAAAAATCTTCACGCCGATATAATCCAGGTGCGACGGTCGGTGGACCGTGGATTTAACATTGGCTTTGGTGATAATCACCGGGTCCGGTCGAGCCAGAAAATCCCGTATTTCCGGTGACATTGGAGTTAGGCCGTCCTTGTCACGTAGAACATAACGGTCCGGGTCGCGCAGAATACCGAGCGCCGTACCGTCCACATGACTGAAGTCAAATGTAGCCGGGTTATCATCGAATCGATATTCGCGAAAACCCAGGAAAGTAAAATGATCAGCGCCAAGCCAGCGCAGAAACTGGATTGTTTCATCAACCTCCGCCTCGGGAATTGGCGGAGGGTTAACAGTTAGCGAGGCAACAGTTTCATCAATTTTCGCCAGCATGGCGCGCCAGTCGGTAACTGCATCGCGCACATCCTTGAGGGTTTTTTCCAGGGTTTCATGCAATTCCTGCAGCGCGCCTTTGTCTGACTGCGCGTCAACTTCCATATACATGAAGCTTTCGCGCACCCGCACACTGCCCTTACCGCCAGACCGGTTTCCGTCGCTATCGCGAGCCACATCGACAATCGGATGGTGCATCATGTGAATGCGGTAATGCAGCGTGGAGGCCATGCTGCCAGTGATCGAATCCACGAGGAACGGCATGTCGTCATTAACAATTAAAATGGCTGTATGCCTGGTTTGGTTGGTGCCTGCAGACTCGGTGCCGCGCGGGCCCATTACCTTGACGACCGCAGTATCTTTTTTCCGCTTCGCCGCAGCCTGCCACAGTGCATAGCCGGCTGCAAACAACTCCTCTGGCTCGCGTGTCAGCAAATCAACAGGGGCATCAGGCGCAAAAAACTCCTCAAGAAATGTCGCCAATTCTTTCGCGGCTATGCCCTTTTCTTCCTTTTTGATCATGCCCGCAAAGGAAGTGTTTAAATATTTGCATATAGATTTATTGCTCACAATAAGCCCCTATTTTTTGGCCTCAATATTTGGTCATGGCTAATATGGTCATGACGAATATTTTCATGGATGGCCGCTCGCTAGTTTTCATCTTTCGAGGCAACCTGAATGATTGCCTTATCAATAATATGTTTTGGTGTCTGGACAGCGGACAGAAGCTCGGTGCTGCCGTCGCTGTTGCGGCGAACAAGCGCCAGCTCAAATTCCTGAGACAGTGATATTTTCTTAAGCGAAATTGCCGCTAATTGCCGGGCTTTGGCTTGAGCATCTTTAAGTCGAATTTTCTGACTTTTACTGTCCTTGCCTTGGCGCGCAGCTCTTTCTTCCTGCACACAACCTTTGATGCCGCCAGGATGATTTTTCAAAAAATCAGTCAGGCCGTCGGGCCCAACTTCATTGCGCGCCGCACACGAAAGCGCGGCGGCATATTCAGTTAACCGGGTTTTATCGTAAGCCACACCAAAGGTAAGCTTCAAGGCGGGTGTATAGGGAGCGCGCTGCTGCTGTCTCATACTGCGAGAGCGCAAAAATTTCTTGTAGCTCGCCGGATCCCGTACGGCGGCGATATGTAACCTGTAGGCCTGAGCAAGCGCCAGATACAACCCTTCGCGCGTGCCAATTCCGGGATGCACAACGGTGCCGCCAGCGTCGGCACATTCATCAGCGAGCATTGCCAGGGCCGCTATTTTGTCTGCCGTATCTTCAAAACCAACGGATGCGGGCTGTGGATCAACGGGCGCTGTCGTTTCGGCCTCGCTTTTCCGCCGGTGATTCACCACCACCATAATAATTTCGGCCAATTCGCCGCGTGCGCTGAAAGGCAGTAAGGTGCCGCGGCATTCCATCGGCCCATCAACAAATTCAAATTCAGCCGCTTCCTGCCTGCCCTCTGACAAAGCGAGCCGTTGCTGCAGAGCCCTGGAGAAGGCAGTTGGCCGGGATCCACCAAGCTGGCTTCCCAGCGGCAAGATTTCACCAAAAAGAACCGTCAACTCGCCGCCGCAAAAACGCACCATCATGTCGCCGCCGTGATATTCCAACAGCAAGCAATTTTGCTTAAACGGCGTCAGCCCCTCCGGTGTCAAATCTTCAAATTGCGGAAACTGGCGGCCAGCGTTTAGCCCGTGCCAATAATCGAAAGCCCGCAAATGCATGCGTCTTTCCGGCACCGTTTCCGGTTGGGCTGACCGGTCAATTTGGCCGCGCAGAACAAAGTCGTCTTCTGCCCGCACGGCAGGTGCGTTCTCGGTGGGACCGGGGCCCTTTTCTTTTTGGTCTTCGATGCTCATCGCATGAACTACAAAGGTTTGCTCTCGTCATTAACGCCGACGGGCATAGGCTGTCTCGCGCCGACTATGGCACCAGGCTAACCCTCCCGCAAGCCGATTCCCTAGGAATTAGACAACTTTATTGTGGATAAATAGTTAACGTGAAAAGTGTGCCCGCAGGGCTTGACACCAGCGACTACAGGGGCAACCTTCATGAAGGGCGGGAAATACAGCGGTGGTCCACAGGGCCAACCAGCAATAGCAGTTGCATGGGAGAGCGGGCATATGCCAATCAAACAATGGAATAGTCTGACGCAGATGTTCTTCGACCAGGCCAGTACGCTTGGGGACAAACCCTTGCTTTTTTCCAAACAGTCCGGCGAGTGGCAGTCGACCAGCTGGGGTCAGGTGGCAGAGAAAGTGACCCAGTTTGGTGCCGCGTTGAGGGCGATGGGTGTCACAGCCGGGGACCGCGTGGTTGTGGTTAGCGAAAACCGCCCCGAATGGATGGTTGCTGATTTCGCCATTATGTCAATCGGCGCTGTTTCCGTGCCCACATACACCACCAACACGGTGCGGGACCACTTGCATATAATTGAAAACAGCGGTGCAAAAGCTGCCATTGTTTCCACCAAAAACCTGGCGCGCACCTTCCTGCGCGCGGCGCATCAATGCGACGAGCTTCAGCATTGTATCGTTATGCAGCCCTATACGGTTGAGCAACAGCTGAATGTAACCATTTATAATTGGGACACAGTTATTGGCGCGCAGGAACCTGATGTGGCCGGGTTCCAGGCGCAGTGCGCCGACGTGACCCGCGATGACATCGCCTGCCTGATTTATACCAGCGGCACCGGCGGCGCACCAAAAGGCGTTATGCTGCATCACGGATCGTTGCTGCACAACTGCGACGGTGCGTCGGACATTATCGAACGACTGGGGCTGGACGGTAACGCATTTCTGTCGTTCCTGCCACTCAGCCACGCCTATGAGCATACCGCTGGCCTCTGCTGGCCGCTGACCATCGGCGCGGAGATCTGGTATGCAGAAAGCATCGAAAAGCTCGCAGCCAACATGGCGGAAGCCAAACCAACCGTAATGGTTGTGGTGCCGCGTCTGTTTGAAATGCTGCGCACACGCATCACCCGCACCATACACAGCGAAGGCGGGACGAAGGCCAGGATGTTTGACCTGGCAATTGCCCTGGGTGTGAAAAAGTTGCAGCATGGTCTGCCGTTAACATTGAAGGAAAAAATTCAAGACTGGTTCTTGTCTCTTACCGTTCGGCGTAAAGTACAAAAGCAGTTCGGCGGACGCCTCAAGGCGCTGGTTTCCGGCGGCGCGCCCCTGTCACCGGATGTGGGTTATTTTTTCGCCGCCCTGGGCCTGCCGCTTTTGCAGGGCTACGGCCAAACCGAGGCCGGGCCCATTGTTTCTGCAAACCCGCCGTGGGCAACAAAAATGCATACGGTCGGTAAAATATTTAAAAATATTGACGCAAAGGTGGCCGACGACGGCGAAATTCTGCTTAAGGGCGAGTTGGTGATGAAAGGCTATTGGCGCAACGAAAAAGCCACAAGCGAGACCATCATCGACGGTTGGCTGCATACCGGCGACATCGGCCAAATCGACGAAGACGGTTATCTGGAACTAACCGACCGCAAGAAAGATATTATCGTCAATGACAAGGGCGACAATGTCTCACCCCAGCGGGTAGAAGGCTTGCTAGCGCTGGAGGACGAAATCGCTCAAGCGATGATTTACGGCAATAGCCGTCCCCATATGGTGGCGCTGATTGTGCCCGACGCAGAGTGGCTGGCAGGCTGGGCCAAGGAATGCGGAAAATCGGCGGCGCGGCTGGAAAAACTTGCCGACGATAAAGACCTGCATAAGGCAATGGATGCAGCGGTGAGCCGTATTAACAAGCGCTTGTCCAACATCGAAAAAGTGCGCAAGTTTGCCATCGCAACCGAAGCTTTCACCATTGAAAACGAGCAAATGACCCCGAGCCTGAAACTGCGCCGCCACGTGGTGAAAGAGGTTTACAAAGACACGCTGGAAGGCATGTATTAGGCCGAGTTCCAACGATAAAAAGGCCCGGATATTTCCAGGCCTTTTTCTGTTTTTTAGCGGTTTCTGCCAGCTGGCGTTTCAAGCGCGTTGCGGTTATTCGTACCTCAGCGCTGAAATAGGGTTGGTTTGCGCCACCCGGTAGGCCCGGCCTGCAACGGTGACCCATGCAATCAACAGGGCAATAGTGCCTGCTGCCACCGCCACCATTAAAATATAGCTGTTGCCCAGGCTGTAGCGAAAACCGTCGAGCCAATCTGACATAAAATACCATGCCGCAGGCCAGGCGATCAGATTGGCAACAAGAACCGGCCTGGAAAACTGCCAAACCAACAGCTGAACGATATCGCGTATTGTCGCGCCCAAGACCTTACGAATACCAATTTCCTTGGTGCGCTGCTCCGCGCTAAAGCTTGCCAAGCCAAACAGGCCAAGGCAGGCCACCAGAACCGCGAGAACCGAAAAGGCGGCAAACAATTCAGCCTGACGGTTTTCCTGGTCATATTGTGCCGCCAACATCTCGGAGACAAACTCGTGAGAAATTGGAATTTGCGGTGCATGCTGTTTCCAAACCGCTTCGATATCATTGATCAGGGACGCGGTATCGTTGGTATTATAGCTAACCGTCGCCACCCGGAACGAGCGCGGATACATCCAATATACACTTGCGCGCACACCGAATTTCACGGACCGAAAGTAAATATCCGGCACAACGCCAACGATTGTCAGGTCATAGTTACCCGCACGAAATACGTCTGCGCGCAATATTTTACCCAGCGCGTCTTCAGGCGAGCCAAAGCCCAATTGCTGAATAGCCGAAACATTAAGAACCACATTGGCAGCGCCAATCCTGTCTTCTTCCTCCGATATGGGAACGATGGCATCTGTACCAAATGCCTCATCGAATGTGCGGCCAGCCAATGGCTTGATCTCATAGGCTTCCATAAAGCCATATCCAAAACCGTGATAATTGAGAACGGTTGCTTGCCCGTCTGATTCTGTGCCACCAGCAGACAACACCGTAAAGCCGGTGTTATTTTCATTGTCCTGGCTTGGCACTTCTGACGACAGTGTCACGCTGTCAACGCCGGGCAGTTGGCTTATAGCCTGACGGATGGTTTCGCCTTGTTCGGCTGACTGCAGATTGCGGAAACTTGGCAGGGCTATTTTGCCTTCCTGATTATAGCCCAAATCAAGCGAGCGGGCATAAATGGTCTGGCCGTAAACAACCGCCGTGCAAATCACCAAACCGATTGAGATGGCAAACTGGAAAACCACCAAAACAGACCGGAAACTAACCTGACCGGCACCGTCAGACGATTTATTGGACCGCAAAATTCTGGCAGGCAGGAACCGCGATAGATAAAGTGCCGGGTAACAGCCTGAAATCAGCCCGGTTAAAACCGCGCCGCCCATCAAGGCCGTGAGCAGTGGCAAATCGCCGAGCAAATTCAGCTCCAGTTGTTTGCCGATGGCTTCGTTGTATATCGGCAGCGCAAGCTCTACTCCGACAATGGCAAAAACAAGCGCGGCAGAAGCGATGGCAACAGCCTCGGCCAAAAATTGAAACGCGACCTGCTTGCGCGTGGCGCCCATAACTTTGCGCAGCGCAACTTCGCGGGCGCGGTTAGCGGCCTTTGCGGTCGACAAATTCATAAAATTAATTGATGCGATGACAAGGATAAGAATGGCAACCGAGATAAAAGTTGTCATCAGCGTTTGGTCACCCATCGGGCCCATATCGCCTATGCTACCAGCGTGTTCGCGAGCGCGCAGATGGATATCTTCAAGTTTCATGATCCGCGGTTTAGCGAATTCAGACGGCTTGCCGGGTATGCGCTCGTCGCCGACAAAAACACTTTCTGTATCCAGCCAGGTTATCACTCGCTCCTGCAACTGCTCGGCGGTCGCACCCTCGCGCAGTTTAAAATAAGTGAAGACATTCACGCTGGTCCAAGTGTCCAGAATGTTGGGAAACGGCGCAAACAGGGCCGGGTCCATAACAATCAGCATGTCGATATTCAGGTGGGACGCCTCGGGAATATCCTTGATAACGCCGGTAATTTTCAACGGCGTAGAATCGGGTCCGATACAGCAACTAACCAGGGTTTCGCCCACCACATCGGTGCGGCCAAAATACTTGAGAGCGATCTCTTCAGTGATAATAAAATCATTATAGTTGCGGAAAGAAGTTTCTGCCGACCCATGCACGAAGGGCAGGTTCAGCACATCAAAAAAGCTGGCGTCGGCAAAAGTCATCATTTCGGTGAAAGCGTCAGCATCCCGGATAATGGTGGTGTCATTAAAAAACAGACGCACCCCGGCTTCAACCTCGGCGCTGGCATAAGCTGCAATCGCATCCTTCATCCGCCCGGCAGACCGCACGGTTTCAAAAGGCGGGCGGCCAGGAGGGTAGAAACCCGAATGAAGACGCACCACACGCTCGCCGTCCGGCACAAAGGTGTCATAGGACATTTCATCGCAGACAAACAAGATGATCAATATGCAGCTCATCAATCCAATGGCCAGACCAAAAACGTTGATGGCCGTAAACAGGCGGTTCTTGAACATATGACCCAGGGCCGTTCTCAAGTAATTTCTAAACATGATTTATTGTCCTCTTTCTGCAGCTTTTTATTTTATTTTTTGTTATGATTTCTAATCTCAGCGCTCTCATTTACTCGTATCGAAGTGCCTTAATCGGTTTTGTTTTTGCCACCTTCAACGTGTGTCCAATAATGGTGACCCAAGCCATCAACAAAACGGCTGCTCCAGCAGCAAGAAAGGGCAAAGGCGTCAAATCAATATGGTCAACGAAGGTTTCAAGCCAATGGCTCAGCGCGAAGGCTGCAATCGGCCAGGCGATCAGGTTTCCTAGCAAAACCGGCAAAGAAAACTGCCAAAGAAGCAGTTGCACGATGTTGCCACTGTGTGCACCGAGCACTTTTCGGATGCCTATTTCCCGCGAGCGACGCTCGGTCGCCAATGCTGCAAGGCCATACAGACCCATCACCGCAATCACTACCATCACACCGGCGCTAAATAATAGTAGCCAGCCCTGACGCCGCTCCGCATCATAATAGTCTGCAAAAGCGTCATCGACAAACTGACGGCGGACCGGCAGGTCAGGGAAAAACTCCGCCCACACTGTGTCAATTTGCTCTAGGGTCGACGGCATATTATTGCGTGATACCCGCAGCACAATATGGCGATATTCGTGCGGTCCAATCCAAAAGTAAGTCGGCGTGGGCTTGCTCCGGGCGGAGCGTAACTGAATATCTTCGATAACGCCAATAATGGTAGAGCGAAAATCTCCCCAGGTTACTACTTCTTGCCCAATGGCGTCTGACGGACTTTCAAAACCCAATTGCTGGGCCGCGAGACGATTTAGTATAATTGATTTGGATGCTCCCGCATCTGGGCTGGTAACGGCATCCAGCGGTCTGTCACGTGAGAAAAATCGCCCAGCAATTGGCTGGGTCCCAAGCAAGGTAAACAGCTCATCCGAGACCGCAAACCGACGCACCGAATTGACCTCAACACCGTTGTCTCGCCTTACATTATTACGGTTGTTATAATTGGAGCCGGCCATCCCATGCAGTGCCGCCACATCATCAATGCCGGGAATACGCCGCAAGGCTTCGCGAAAAGATTTCTGTCGTTCCTGCACAATAGGTCGTTCAATGCCGCCCAGACTAACAAGTTGACCGCTGTCAAAACCGGGATCTCGATCTTTGGCGTATTGGGCTTGCGCAAATACAACGATACACATAATCAACAGGGCGATTGTTGCTGAGAATTGCAGCACGACCAAACTGTTGCGGAACCTTACTCCCAAACGCGGAGCGACACCCGCCAGATAATCAACCGGCCGAAAATGGGTCGCAACTAGCGCCGGATAAAGACCGCTTACAATGCCCACTATCAGCGCACCAAAAAACAAGCCAGCGACAACCACCGGCTGATATAGCGGGTCGTTGGAAAGTGGTCGGTTCATCAGCAAACTGAAAGTTGGCAACAAGGCCTCTGCAATCACCAAACCGATCAACATTGAGGCAAACGCCAACGACACGGTCTCTACCATCACTTGAAGGACAAGCTGGCCCGCCCCCGCGCCCAAGGCCTTGCGGATAGAAACCTCGCGGACTTTCTTTAACGCCAACATTGTGCCCAGGTTGGCAACATTGATAATAGCAATAGCCAAAATCAGTGCTGCTGTGATGCCCGCAGACCACAAGGCGGCTGTGGTGCCACGTTCTACCGCGCCGACCTCCCGACTTCCTAGGTGGGCATCCGTCGCTCTGGTCAAATAAAACTCCATCGCTGGTGGCTGGCCCCGGTCACTATAATCCTTGAAATAGTTAGCAGGCCCCGTGCGCGACGCCAATGCGTTCATCGCCGCTTCAAACACCGATATGGTTACGCCGTCCCGCAGGCGAATATAGGTCGCGCCCCAAAAAGACCCCCAATTGGTTAGCAGCCACGGCATATGTTCGATCAAAGGGCTGGAAACCGGAGCAAAAGCCCGCACATCAAGGTCCGACGGCTGCGGCCAATTTGCCATAACGCCTGTGACCTTTAGAATGTGTTGTCCTTCCGCCACAATTGTTTTCCCGAGAACAGGGCCTTCCCCAAAAACGCGAATAGCGTCCTGTTGTGACAGCACTATCGAATCTGGGTCATCAAGCGCCGTTTCGGCATTTCCCTGCAGCAGAACAATACCCATCAACTCAAACACGTCTGGGTCAGCGAGCGTAACGCCCTGCTCAAATGATCGGTTATCAGTTGAAACCGCTACGCTATGGTCAATCAAAGGCGTACTAAGTTCAATTTCTGGCAATTGATCGGCAAACAGGCGGCCAACTATGGTTGGCACAGCTTCGGCGTTCAAACCGGGCAGCTCTGGGTAGGGCGAGCGCGTCTCAATCCGCATAACGCGATTATTTTCAGGAATCCAGCGATCATAGGATAGTTCGTGAGTCACATAGAGAAAGATCAAAATGCAGACCGCCAAACCCACTGCAAGGCTAATAATATTGATCAAAGTATATTGCCGGTAGCGCATCAGGTTGCGCAGCGCGGTTTTCAGGTAATTTGCAAACATGGCTATTTCCTCATTCGTACCTCAGCGCGTTAATGGGATTGGCGCGCGCCACCTTTGCAGCATTACCGCCGACCGTCGCCCAGGCGACAGCAAGTGTTGTGACGCCCGCAAGCGCACACAGCGGCACCAAATACCAAAAATCCATTCGGTACGGGAATGTCTCAAGCCAGCGCATCATGCTCCAGGCCGCGATCGGCCATGCAATC
>JAJFIT010000067.1 GCA_021774775.1 Alphaproteobacteria bacterium
GGCTGGACACTCGGTTCAATTTTGCCTAAAAGCGCGCTCACCGTGTTGGATACGGGCGATTAGCTCAGTTGGTAGAGCATCTCGTTTACACCGAGAGGGTCGGCAGTTCGAGCCTGTCATCGCCCACCATCCAAACCGGCAGGAGATACGGGTTCCTCGCCCGCGATGCGGCACTAGAGGGCGATTAGCTCAGTTGGTAGAGCATCTCGTTTACACCGAGAGGGTCGGCAGTTCGAGCCTGTCATCGCCCACCATTTCATTTCAATAATATATAACCCCTGACCATCCGCAACTTCACGACGAGGGGTTCGCCATTCGTTTAGTTGTACCCGCTCCAGACTTCGTTATTGTATTACATCAGATCCAATTAATAACGTCCGAGGAATGCTGCCCATGCCAGCCTTTTTAATGAGAAGTGTCATTTTACTCTTCATCCTTCTCGCCCCACCGGCATGGTCTGGTGACTTTAAATCCGTTCAGGGACTGAATGACCCTGATGTGTTTACACTCCGTGCATCGGCGCTCAATCGTCCCTTCAATATATTGGTGCGATTGCCGCTCGGATACGAATCCGCAAAAGCACCATTGCCGACCCTCTATCTGCTGGACGGTGGGCACACATTCCCCATGTTGTCTGCTTACTATCAGTATTTGGCATTCGGCGAGGAAGTGCCTGACATGATCATTGTAGGCATTTCATACGGGGCAGATAGTTTTGAAGACGGCAACTTCCGGGGCAGTGATTTTACGGCCAGGGCCGAGAGCAGGGCACACTATGGTGGTGCTCCAAAATTTCAGGCTTTTCTCAGGGAAGAACTGCTTCCGTATATTGAAAATAAATATCGCTCCGATCCAGCGAAACGCATGATTTTCGGACAGTCTCTTGGCGGTCAGTTTGTTCTCTATACCGCACAAACCCAACCGACCTTATTTTGGGGACATATTGCCAGCAACCCGGCGCTTCACCGAAATTTGGATTTCTTTCTGCAAAACGCACGGCAAGACCAGAAAACAAATTCGCTATTATTTGTCTCGAGCGGTACAAACGATGAGCAACAGTTCAGAGTTCCGGCCGTAAAATGGATGAAACACTGGCAACAGGCCCCGAATAAACCTTGGCAACTAAAGACTGTTGATTTAGAGGGCCATGGCCATTTTTCCCCGGCGCCAGCTGCATTTCGCGGCGGAATTAGATGGTTTTTCAACCCGGCAGTCAACTAACCCCGGCAGCGCCGCCCGACATTCGACAACAATAATTCTGGTAATTTTTGACTGTCCTCATTCAGATAAGGCCTGTTAATATGCCTACTTGAACGAATTAGGGAATAGGGCGAATGACTGAGAAAAATATGTGGACAGCTTGCATGCTGGCAGGGCTATCGGTCCTGGTTTTAACCGGTATTATTTTCCCCATGTTTCCACAGGAAATGGCGATACCAAACGGCATCGATTCGCCGGTGATTGCCTTTGAGTTTGCCCGGACACAAGCAGATCTTATTGCCGTATTCGGGGAGATGGACGATCCTCTGCGGCTGGAACGCATTCTGGCCATGGACCAGGGCAACCGCATGGACTTCGCCTATATGGCAGCCTACAGCGCTTTCAATGCATTATTTTTCTTGAACGCCTACCGGAAAAACGGGCGGCGTATTTGGCTGCTGTTTGCTGCAATTGGCCTGTTGGCTGGTGTTTCCGACGCGATAGAAAATACAATTTTATTCCATATAACCGCAGACCTGAGCGCCGCAGACGGCTTGGCGTGGCTTGCCTACCCGGTTCATCTTAAATTTCTGTCGCTTTATGTGTGCGCGTTCGGGGTTGGTTATTACCTTCAAGCCAGCGACAGGAGAGCAGCGCGTCTGTTTGGCCTGTTGCTTAAGCTGTTGGCACCGATTGCAGTTATATTGCTGGCTGTGGGACTGGCATCAGCAGCAACCATCCTTATTACACTGGCCTGGTTGTCCCAGCTGGTGATATCAGTTCAGGAATATCGAAGAAGCAGCCAGCCACAATCCTAACTGCGCGAATCATGGCTCCGCACTGTGCATCAATCGCGAGAGATGAATGATTGAGGTCAATTGGATGATAATGCACGGCGACGCGGAATAGGACGAAACCCTGCAATTGCCGCCGTGACTATGGTTGGTATGGTGCGTTGCTTATTTTTTAACCAGCACCCAAATGGCATGAACAACGCCTGGAACCCAAAAGAATATTGTCAGTAAAAGATTCAACCAGAATTGGATACCAATTCCGACTTTCAAAAAAACTGACAATGGTGGCAAAAGAAAAGCCAAAATAATTCGTATGATATCCAACAGAACACTCCCTAAATTCGCCCCCGTTCATGCAGAATAGCCGTCGGTTCAGGCCCGCGCTACAAGTAAATTCAACGACGTGTTTTTTATTTGCACCTGATGGCTCCGAGCCGAACAGGGCAACCGCGCAGCGAAAAAAGCCAGCAATCTGAACGCAGCCCCCAAGATGGGGCGATTGGTTGCTCATGGAGACTATAGCTGGTGAAATAGGGTCCTTTGTCGTTTCACAACCGGTCAGTTTGAAATTAGTGGAAAAAGGTGATTGACAGTAATCGCCATAGCGCCTAAACAGCGTCCCGCAAGCGATGCGCGGGTGTAGCTCAGTTGGTTAGAGTGCCGGCCTGTCACGCCGGAGGTCGCGGGTTCGAGTCCCGTCACTCGCGCCATT
>JAJFIT010000068.1 GCA_021774775.1 Alphaproteobacteria bacterium
AAATGGGTGCGGACTCTGGTTGTGCGGACGAGTTAACCCAAGATGCATTTTTAGCCGTCTGGAATAAGGCGCATTTGTATAACGCACAGCGGGCAGCCGTCAGTACCTGGCTTTTCACTATTGCCCGCAATAAGTTTATTGATGAAACCCGCCGCGAGCGCAGAACTCAACTAAATTCAATTCTATACGCCAACCACCAACAAGTGGAAAATGACGCTGTTAACAGCTTTGGAAGCCATTGTCAGCCGACAAGCATGCATGATGCGTTGTGTTCTTTGCCGGAAAACCAATATGACGTTGTCTATAAAATGTATATGGAAGGCAAAACGCAGGAAGAAATTTCCCAGGACTTGAGGGTCGCTGTCGGCACAATAAAATCCAGAGCTCGATTAGCCTATAAAAAATTACGACAAGAAATACTAGTCGACGAATAAACCTGTAATGATATATTTTACGTTGGCAGTGAGGGAATCAAAAAAAGAGCTTTTATCGGCTCTCTCTGATTTTCTCGGTAATTTCTTTGTGGCAAAAGCGGAGTCCAAAATGGACTTGGAGCAAATACTGGATCGTGTATCAGCGGGCGATGAGCGGTCGTTCAATATATTGTATGACGAGACCAGCGGAAAGATATTTGCCATTGCGTTGATGATGCTTAGAAACAAGGCGTTAGCTGAAGAGGCGGTTCAGGAAACATACTTAAAAATTTGGCGCAGCGCGACGCAATATTCAGCGGCAAAAGGTAGCCCAATGGCGTGGCTTACGACGATTGTCCGGCGGCAGGCGATTGATAAGATACGAAGCTTGAACCGACAGGACAAAATCGAAGAAGCTTTGGGCGAGGAAGCTGAGTTGGTAGCAGATGCGATGGCGAGACGGCATGATGACGTCAATGATCAGATTTGGTTTTGTCTCGGTGAATTGGCACCCGAGAAAGCAAAATTGATTTTGATGGCATTTTTTTCCGGCTACACGCACGAAGAACTTTCAACGAATACCCGTATTCCCTTGGGTACAGTTAAGAGCTCGATTCGGCGTGGACTAACATCTCTAAAAATTTGCATGGACACTTAACATGTCCGACCGGGAAACAAAAGCAGCGGAGAGAGCATTGGGTGTTTCGCCTTTTGATCATTCAGACGCGCAAGATACTTCTGTTGATGACGACGTCGAATTGGAAGCATTGCTTCAAACTTGGGAGGCACGGCTAGCGCCTATCGCCGATACTGTTAAACCGAAGTCACCGCCAATACGAGTTTGGTCTGCAGTCAAGCGTAGATTAGGCAACAAGAATACGGTTTTACCCAAAGGGGTAGAAGCTGTTTATCGGGGCGACGGTGAATGGTGGTCATTTGCCGAAAATGTCGATGTAAAATCATTGTTTATTGATGAAAAAGAAAACACAGAGTCCTTTCTGCTGAGAATTAAGCCAGGCGGACTTGTTGAGCCTCATTTTCATGATGGTTTCAACGATGAATGTATGGTTATCGAGGGGGTCATCATGGTAGGGGAAACGAGATTTGGACCCGGAGACTTTCATGTTGCGAAGAAAGGTTCTGAGCATCCACCCTTGTATTCTCATGAAGGCGGCATACTTTTTGTTAGATCTGAACGTATTACTGGTATAATCGAATTAACGCAACAATCGAACTGATGGAATGATAGGTATTATCTGATGTCATCAAAAGACCTGATAGCCTCTGAGTATGCTCTTGGAACCTTGTCCACGAGCCAGCGTCAAGACGTGTCCGAAAAGATGGAACATGACGGCGAATTGCGGCAGTTGGTGGAGGAATGGGAACTTCGGCTGGCGCCGGTTGCGAATGTGTCCGAAAGCGTAAAGCCGCCAAAAAGGGTTTGGCAGGAAATCAAAAAACGCATGGGAACAAACAATACTTCACTCCCACAAGGCATTGAGGCTGTTTACCACAATGAAGGGGAATGGCGCGCGGTTAATGACAAAGTAGAATTGAAGTCATTATTTGTCGATGCAGATCAAGCCTCGGAATCATACCTTTTACGATTTCAACCCGACGGCGTTATCGAGCAACATGTGCATGGTCAATGGAACGATGAATGCATTGTTCTGGAAGGGGCAATTACAGTGGGCGCTGTAGAATTTGGGCCCGGTGATTTTCATGTCGCAACTTGTGGTGCGGAACATCCGAGACTTTCATCCAAAAAGGGTGGTGTATTATTTGTTCGGTCACGTCAAATAACGGGCCTTCCAGCATAAAGACAAATAAAATTTCAACTATTTTACACCCAATTGAGAAATGGTTTCGTATTCCATACTAAGCCAGGTCGCATGGTGCCAGTCATGCGCTTAAAAAGGTACAAGTAGTTGAGTTTTGATAAAAATTATGTTTTTGACGAGTGGCTAGCTGCCTATGCTGCAGGTCAGTTGTCAGTTGGTCCATCGGTCATGATAGCGGCCCATCTGGATCTATGCCCGGAAATTTTGCCGCGCCTGAACAAGTTTGAGGCGGTTGGTGGTCGGTTACTTGATAATTTATCGCCATGCGAAAACGTCGGATACCCGCTGTTGGGCGATTTGTTGAATCGTATTGAGCATCAGGAAGAAACGTTTCCCGATTTTCGCAGCGAAATAGGTACCAGGCAGAAAGAAAAAAATGACGGTATTTTCCCTCGGTCAATTCAAAAATTTTTAGGGTATGACTTCCAACAGGCTCGGTGGCGGTTTGCCGGGGCTGGCTCAATGATCAGTCATCTTTGGCAAGACAGTAATAATGGAAGACTTTGGATGTTTAGAAGCCGCGCAGGCACTGTAACACCCATTCACACACATAGCGGCAAAGAATGGACGTTAATTTTGCAAGGTGGCTACAGCACCATTGAAGGCGATTATAGGCCTGCTGACCTTCATCAAGTTGATGAAACTCACGAGCATCAACCGATAATGCACGCTGGTGAAGATTGTATTTGTTTGGTTTTCACCGAAGGTCCTACAATTTATTCCCAACTGCTCCCTAAAATGATGCAGCGTTATACCGGCATTTAAAGGAAAGCTCCAGCACACTGCGAAACGTGTTTTCTTACTAGCCATTATAGGTAGTTCCAGAGGTATAACTTCCGACTGATCATACGGGCATCCGGACGTTCACTCTAGTATCCAGAGATATTACCACAGTCAAATCTTCAAATGAAGGATGTTGGAATGAAGAATTTATATGTAATCTTATTTTTCACATACATTTGCCCTGCCTTCTGCTGCAGTTTTGCGCTTAATGCTTTGGAATCTGAATCGATTACGTCTGGAGGGACTCAGGAAACTGGGTCGAAAGATTCGAGAAACATGCCGGAATTGAGAGCGGTGGGTTCAAGAGGTTTTTTTGCGCTGAGTGGACCATTTGCAAAGTTCGACCCGAGCCATCCATCTGTCGAAATTTGGACACCGGACGGGGATAAAAAAGCACCCATCATGGTATATGCTCATGGCGGCGCTGGGTACCGCGAGGATGACCGTGCTCGCGTTGAGATGTTTCGCCGAAACGGGTTTGCCACCATATCTTTTGATTCATATGAGATGAACGGGTTTGACGATTGGAACTTTGTTACCCGTAAAGTTACAAACGGCGGTAAGCAGAATATGATCTGGAGCGTTTTCAAAGGCACCGTTGAGTATGCGGCAAAAAGTGACGGTTGGGATAACCAAAATATTTTTCTGTATGGTGGCTCAAATGGTGGTCGGGTGGTTTTGTATGCCGGGGCTGAAATAGCGAACAAGAATATCAGAGGAATTATCTCGGAAGCTCCTGCAGCCACCGGTTTCACCCTCGGAGATTACAATATCCCGACTATCATCCCTTTCGGTAAGCTGGATAATTGGGCGGGCCGCTCTGAAACGGATTATGTGTGGACACGAACATACCCAAACTCACCCATATCGATAGAAGATTGGGTGAACTCGCGTCAGGAAAAGAGGCGGCCAATTGAATTTATTTTCTATGAAAACGCTGGTCACCTGATGTTTGAAGGCCCCCTCAAGAAAGTCACCGTACGTAGAGGCGACGCAATTGCATTTACTGCTTATGAAGGGGCAAATGAAGAAGTACTCAAACAGTATGAGCACGATGTGTTTAAATTCGTGAATACTAATTTAGTAAAATGAAATAGAGCATAGCTCCCTTCAGTGTCTTTTTATGACAGGGTTACAAAGGCTGGCCTTTTTATTAGGGTTACCCTTTATTTGTTATAGGAAGCAGGATTGCCACCTTCATTTGTATCCCTGCCAAAATGGAATAACCCGGCTCAACTAAATCATGAGCGACATAAGCAGCTCCTCAATGCCCTTAAACCTTGTCATGATTTTTGAGGAAGCGCACTGTGGCCCTTTCAAAAGAAGTTTCTATATAAGGTCGCCTCGTCTTGGTTCTACCCATCCTACTGCCTTGCGCCTTTGTACTAAAGGTTGATGAGAAGTAATATCCGTTCTTGCGAACCTCGACACGCCATCCATTGCAGCGTTTTCTAAATGTAGCCATTGGTCTCTCCTATCGGGTTTTGGCGTAGAATTGGCGCACTGGCACCAAAATCACCTGATTTGACCTGATAGAATTGACTAGCTTTCCGAGTGCCGAATACCAGTTAAATCTTTGAAAAAAAAGACTTAACTGCAAATAGACTGAATTACTCGTGATCCCCCTACCACATGGTGCCGGCACCATTTTTCATTAAATTGTAACATTGGTTCGTGCCCAAAACCTTGGACATATCCTTGCTTTCCGGCGCTCTGCTGGCACTTTGTCACACATTGGAAATATAACCGTCACATTTGTCATAAAAATGCAACAACTGGCGGTTATCACGAGGCCACGGACAGACGTATTGCTGGCCGGTAAAAATAGATTTTGCGGCAACCTGACAATTGGGACTTGTCAGAAACGTCGCCAACGCCTTAGCAGGGAAAGGTCTTATAAATGGAAAGATATCGCATCGCATCGTTGCTTGCTGCAACAGCGCTTACGGTAGTCGCAACGCCGTCCGCAGGCGCGCAGTCAGTTTCGGAATTGAAGGCGCAGCTTGAATTGTTAACCAAGCGCATTGAGCAATTAGAAAAGCGACAACTGGCCACACCAGTCGCCGTTGCACCCCGGGCGGTGCCGGTTGCGGCGAAAACACCGATTATTACCAAAGCCGAGCCTGCATTTGCATTGGCCACGCCAGACGGTAACTTTGAATTCAATGTTCGTGGCCGTATTTTAACCGACCTTGGCATCATTTCCGATAACGACGATTCGACAAATATTCGTGCGACCGAATTTCGTTCAGCGCGGCTGGCTGTTGAAGGCAGAGCATGGAAAAACGTTGCCTACAGGCTGGTCGCCGATTTTGCCGGCAACGATGTATCGATCGAAGATGCCTATCTGGAGTATAAAAGCGATATTGGAAAAATCCGGGTTGGCCACTTCAAATCCAATAACTCACTGGAAGAAATAACCTCGCTCAAGCATATCACGTTCCTCGAGCGTGCTGCTTTCACCGATGCGTTTGGTTTTGATCGCCATTTTGGTATCGGCTATATCACCGGCGGCGACAATTGGTCGCTTGAACTGGGCGCCTTCAAGGGCAATGCCGATATTGACGAAGAAGACGAAGGCGAAGTGTTTGCCGCCCGAGCAACTTACGGCAATCAATTTGACAATGGTGCCTGGATTTTGGGCGCCTCTGCACGCTACCGCAACAGCGGCGACACCGGCGCGATTCGCTACCGCCAAAGAGCTCATCTTCACCAAAGTGCCCGGTTCCTGGCCACCGACCGGATCGCCACGGAAGACCTGTTTTACGGCATTGAAAGCGCTGTTCAACATGGCTCGTTTCATGCGGCATCCGAATGGGGCATTACCGATGCCTATGAAGCCGGTGCTGGTGGTCGTGACGCTCGTTTTTATGGTGGCTACTTTGAAACCGGATTTTTCCTGACAGGTGAAAAACAGCCACTGAATCTGAAAAAAGGCATTTGGGGCCGCCCCAAAATTAACAACCCAATGGAGGAAGGCGGCATCGGCGCATGGCAAATTGCTGCCAAATTTGACCGTGTAGACCTGACGGCTGACGGTGTCTACGGCGGCGAGCAGGATACATACATCGTCGGAATGAACTGGTATCTGAATCGATACACTCGCTTTACCGCAAATTATAGTCACAGTTCAATCGGCAAAGCATTGAATGTGCCACTGAATGGTACCGACGGTAAAAACAGTGTTGATACGCTGGGGTTACGCTTCCAGGTAGATTGGTAAAGTCAGTGCAATCCGATGAGATATTTCAACAATTATTCAAATACTCCAGTTAGTTAACTGCCGTCATCAAACTGTAACAATGACTACCTATGACAGGTAACTAAACATTGAATTGATAGCTTGGAGAAAATAACAATGAGACGCTTTTCAATTAGGAAAATTTTTGCGATCGCTGCTTTGGTCGGAATATCTGGCACGGGCGTATCCGCCCAGGATCAAATTCGGGTCGTTGGGTCGTCTACAGTGTTTCCGTTTGCAACCGCGGCCGCAGAAGAGTTTGGCAACACTACTGATTTCAAAACACCTATTATCGAGTCTACCGGTACAGGCGGCGGCTTGAAATTATTTTGTGCTGGGTTGGGCTCTACCCACCCAGACATTGCAAACGCATCCCGGCGGGTAAAACAGTCCGAACTCGACTTGTGTCGTAAAAACGGAGTCGATGAAGTTGTTGAAATAAAAATTGGGTTTGACGGCATTGTACTTGCTGCGTCCAAGAACGCCGCGCCAATGCAGTTCAGTCTACGCGACCTCTATCTTGCTCTCGCAGCTCAAATTCCAGCTCCTGGAACTGAGGGCGGCGCTGGCAACATGATCGCGAACCCCCACAAGACATGGAATCAGGTCAATTCGAACCTGCCAGACCTGGAAATTCAAGTGCTGGGTCCACCTCCCACTTCGGGAACAAGGGATGCCTTCAACGAACTTGCGATCGAAGGCGGCTGCAAAACATTTGCCGGAATGAAAGCTCTGAAAAAAAGCGATGGCAATGCCTACAAAGCCTATTGCCGCGGCATCCGTGAAGACGGCGTATTTGTCGAAGCTGGCGAAAATGACAACCTGATCGTCCAGAAAATACAAGCGAACGAACAGGCGGTTGGTATTTTTGGCTTCAGTTTTCTGGAGCAAAATGAAGACGTTATTCAGGCTTACCCCATTTCCAAGGACAACAAAGCAGCGCAAGCCCCGACATTTGACGCCATCTCAGACGGGGGCTACCCTATTTCCCGGTCGCTTTTTGTCTATGGGAAAAAAGCCCATGTGGGTATTGTGCCCGGATTGCAGGAATTCATGGCTGAGATGGTCAGCGAAAACGCTGCCGGAGACCTGGGTTACCTGACTGACCGCGGCCTGATTCCTCTGCCCGAAGGTGAACGAACCCAATATCAAAACGCGGTGGAACAACTGATCAATATGACACTTGACTAATAGCCAAACTCAACGGGTAAGCTATTGAACCATCAGTGGCTTACCTTCACTACGCAACCGCGCAGCAAGGGCACAGCAACTTGACAAATTTTACGATTTTTGCCGCAATCGCCGTTATGGCGATGATTTCTTTTGCCCTAATCCGGCAGAGGTCTGTTGCTGTTGTGGGCGGGGCGACCCAACAATTGCATTCGTTGCCACGCTATCATGGGTATTTTGCGGCTGTTAGAGTATTTATACCCTGTATATTTCTGTTTTTGTTGTGGCTGGTGGGCGGCGAGGCGGTGATAGAAAATCTGATTATTTCTGGGCTGCCTGATGCGTTAAAAAGCACAAATTCCGAACAGATTTCATTGGTACTGAACCGAATTCAACTGGCAGTTCAACACGGCGAACAAAGCACTTCGGACGCTAACATTCTGGCAGCGGCTGAAAGATATTCCAGCCTTTATAACAAAGGCCTTTGGTCCACATTTTGGCTGACAGTGGCTATCGGTTTAACAGGCTACTATTTGTCAAAAAATAGAACTCAAGCCAATTTCAGGGCGAGGAACAATTTTGAAAAAACCATGAGTATAACATTGGCGGCGAGCTCATTTCTCGCCATCGTTGTCACACTTGGCATTGTCGCATCGCTGATTTTCGAAAGCTTGCGGTTTTTCCAGCAAATTCCCATACAGGACTTTCTTTTTGGACTGCACTGGAGTCCGCAAACCGCCTTGCGCGCAGACCAGGTTGCGTCTGCTGGCGCATTCGGCGCTATTCCACTGTTTGCCGGCACCTTTCTAATCAGCTTGCTGGCTATGATGGTAGCCGGACCTATCGGATTGTTCGCCGCCATCTACCTCACACAATATGCTAACCAACGGGTTCGTGCTGTCGCCAAACCAGTGTTGGAGATATTGGCGGGCGTACCAACCGTCGTCTATGGCTTTTTCGCTGCCCTTACTGTTGCACCCATGTTGCGGGATGCTGGCGGGGCCATAGGTGTTGATGTGGCCAGCGAAAGCGCATTGGCAGCTGGCTTGGTTATGGGTGTGATGATCATTCCTTTTGTTTCTTCGCTGTCTGACGACGCCATTACAGCGGTGCCATCTTCCCTGAAAGACGGATCATTTGCACTCGGCGCAACCAAAGCCGAGACAATATCGCAGGTTCTGCTGCCTGCTGCGCTGCCCGGTGTTGTTGGTGCCTTCCTGCTCGCGATCAGTCGCGCAATCGGCGAAACCATGATTGTGGTAATGGCGGCAGGAATGCGCCCTAACCTAACAGCTAACCCCCTGGAGGCTGTTACCACGGTCACGGTCCAAATCGTTGCTCTTTTGACCGGCGACCAAGAGTTTGATAGCCCTAAAACACTATCGGCCTTTGCGCTTGGACTTGCGCTTTTTGTTATCACCCTGCTTCTTAATATTGCGGCCCTGAGGATGGTGCGAAAGTACCGAGAAGCCTATGACTGATCGAAGCAAAATCACGACAGTGAATTCTTCCGTTCCTACCGACTGGAAGTCTGATGCTATGCAGGCACGCATTGGTCGCCGCTACCGCAGGGAACGTATCTTTCGCTCGTTGGGCCTGGCTGCAGTTGTTATTTCTGTGCTTTTCCTGGTATTTCTGCTGGGAAATATCGTTAAAAATGGTGCCTACGGTTTTATGCAAACCAGCGTCAGTCTTGACGTGACCTTCAACGCCGATCTGCTGGGCGACCCCAGCGTCTTGTCCGCGGAAGAATTCACGGAAAAGGTCCGCAAAACTAATATGCTGCGTCTTATTCAGGCATCCATGAGGGACCTGTTCCCTGACGTTAAGGGGCGCAGGGACACCCGCGCACTGCTGCGACTTGTTAGCACCGGCGCAAGAGCGCAACTTCGCGACATGATCCTGGCCAATCCCTCATTGGTGGGCAACACGGAGCGAGTTGAACTGCTTACGTCAGACGATATTGATCAGGTCATTAAAGGTAATATTGATATTACGCTGGCCGAAGCCAACAGGAAAGTGAAAGACAAGGAACTTTCCTGGTTGAAAACATTGCAGGATGACGATCGAATATCACTGGATTTCCATAGTCAATTCCTGACTGGTGGAGACTCGCGGGAACCAGAACTTGCCGGTGTCTGGGGTGCTATCGTCGGTTCGGCCCTAACCCTCATGGTTACGCTGGTGACGGCTTTCCCCATTGGGTTGTTTGCTGCCGTTTATTTGGAGGAATTTGCGCCCAAAAACCGGTTCACTGATATTATTGAAATTAATATCAACAACTTGGCAGCGGTGCCGTCAATTGTGTTTGGCTTGCTGGGTCTGGCGGTATTCCTAAGTGTAATGGGTATGCCGCGATCAGCCCCCATTGTCGGCGGTCTTACCCTTGCTCTCTTAACGCTACCAACTGTTATTATCGCTTCGCGTGCGTCAATTGCTGCTGTACCGCCATCGATCCGGGACGCAGCGCGCGGTTTAGGTGCCTCGCCAATGCAAGTGGTTTTCCATCATGTCATACCATTGGCTATGCCCGGTATCATGACCGGCACCATCATAGGGATGGCCCGCGCATTGGGGGAAAGTGCGCCTTTGTTAATGATTGGCATGGTTGCCTTCATTGTTGACATTCCAGGCAGTATAAACGATGCAGCAACGGTTCTGCCCGTACAGATCTACCTGTGGGCAGACAGCCCGGAGCGTGCCTTTGTGGAAAAAACTTCGGCCGCAATCATGGTATTGCTTTTCTTCCTTATCGCCATGAACGGCGTCGCGATCTGGCTAAGACAAAAATTCGAACAGAAGTGGTGAAGATGATTAACACACCGACAGAAACAAACCTTGATACTGTGCAAGCTAGCCCAAAAATGGCTGCCAGAGGCGTGAATGTATATTACGGCGACAACCATGCGATAAAAGACATCGACTTGAACCTGTATGCCGACGAAGTGACATCACTCATCGGGCCATCAGGCTGCGGAAAATCAACTTTCCTGCGCTGTTTGAACCGCATGAACGATACAATACCCATTTGTCGGGTATCCGGCCAAATTCTGTTAGAAGATGACGACATATACACCAGCGGTATCGACGTTGTGCAATTACGCGCCCGGGTTGGCATGGTTTTTCAGAAACCGAACCCATTTCCCAAGTCCATATATGACAACATCGCGTACGGGCCTCGTATTCACGGCCTTGCTGCCCACCGTACCGATCTGGACGAGATCGTGACAACTTCATTGGAAAAAGCAGGGTTGTGGCAGGAGGTAAAGGATCGCCTTGACACTTCTGGCACTGCGCTTTCTGGCGGACAACAGCAAAGGCTATGCATCGCGCGTGCTATCGCAGTGAACCCTGAAGTTATTCTAATGGACGAACCCTGTTCGGCCCTTGATCCAATAGCTACCGCTAAAATTGAGTCACTGATAGACGAACTCAGTGGTCGTTATGCTATCATCATTGTCACCCACAGCATGCAGCAAGCAGCACGTATTTCTCGGAAAACTGCCTTCTTTCACCTGGGAGAAATGGTTGAATACGGCGACACCACAGAAATTTTTACTTCGCCGAAAGAAGACCGCACACGTGACTATATCACCGGCAGGATCGGGTAAGGACCAGAACCATGAATGACCATATATTGAGCACTTACGATGACGAACTAAAGGAAGTTCGTTCGATTGTAATCCAGATGGGCGATCTTGCCGCCAACCAGTTGAGCGAAGCCATGCGAGCTCTGCGCGACCTGGATTTGGAAAAAGCAAAAGAAGTGCGAGCTTCCGATAAGGACCTTGACGCCCTGGAGATAACGGCCGAACGCGCTGTGATCGGTGTCTTTGCGCGCCGTGCCCCGGTTGCCGATGACTTGCGGGAGGTGGTGTCGGCGCTAAAGATGACAACGATGATCGAACGTATGGGTGACTATGCGAAAAATATAGCCAAGCGGACGTTCGCTATTTCTGACGGCTCACTTGTCATCATGCCACAGTTACTAGACAACATGGCAACAGAAGCGCATCAGATGATTCACAAAGTTTTGGAAGCCTATATAAAACGCAGTGCCGATGACGCCATTGCCGTGTGGGAAAGCGATGAAAACCTCGACAGCCTGTATAATGTGACCTACCGGAAAATTTTAGCCCGCATGATGGAATCACCGGAACATATCAGCGAGTTAACACATTATTTGATGATAGCAAAAAATCTTGAACGTATCGGCGATCAGGCAACCAATGTCGCCGAACAAATTTACTACGCGATTACGGGCGACAACTTAGAAGAAGCGCGGCTTAAAAACGATGAAACCAGCATTGAGCTTTATGCAAAAAAGTAGACGTGCGATGGCGACCCAAAAGGCTTCTCGGTACGTTCCTGCATAGCTGACAAGTCACTCGCCGCCTGTCTCTCAATCCTGGCAAAGGCGTTTTCGGCTACGAAACATATTATAGGTCGCCCCGTCGCAAACAATGCCTTATTCTTCTAACTGTCAGGAGAAATTTGGGTAATGTTCACCGATTTCGAAAAAAAATTATCGATCTGCGAAGACATATACGATTATCGGGGCGTGCTGCTGCCGCGCGGTGTACGGTACCGTCAATTATTTGTAACCGGGCCGCCCGGTTCGGGCAAATCTACAATAATTCGCCGCCTACGCGGTTGGCCGATGGAAGGCTACCTGGATCTTAGCAAAAAATGGTGGTTGGACCCGGCACTGACGTTTCGGCCTCGAGAAATTCATTTAGGTTTCCCATTTTTCGAACACCGCGAAGCGCTGACAGTTTTTGATCCTGACTGGGTGTCGGAGTTTCGAACGCTTGAAATGGACAAATCCCGTGTACGAATTCCACCAAATCACGCTGGATTCACATCAAAAAATCAAAGACGAAAATTCGTTTTTGAGTTTGTTATTCCCCCGTCAGATAAAGCATTTCACTGGCGCAAGGAACGTGCACGAACAGGATTGTTTCGTTACGAAAAAAATCTAACGCCAGAGGTTGTTCACGCGCAAAGCCTTGCCTATCTTGAGATGGCCGAGCATCTGCACAAGCAGGGCGTGCCGGTTCATGTAAGAAACGGTTACGATGCGCCGCCCCAGCAATTCACGAGCGAGGTTATCGCGGATGTAACCCGTGACCCATGGCTTAGTATGCCCGGCGTTGGTATACGCAAGTTATACTCGCTTGCTGTTGGCCGTCGTATCGAAACAATGCAGCCAACCGCAAACAAACAGACAATTGGTGACAACGCGCGAATCCCGTACCGCTCCGGGCCATTTACCCTGACAGTTCGGGACCAGCGATTGCTTGTATTGCCAGACGTTCCAATAAACCCAACAGCAAAAAGTCTTCATCGTGATTGGTCGATAATAAATATTGAAAAATTTATCGCCGGGGACGGCGGCGTTGTTCATCTAAAAGCGAATTCAAATATCAAGCTGGGCGCGAATGCTGAGATAGCACACTCTTTGAGCCTGCCCGCCAAACTGACGCGGGAACCCTTTACCATCCACAACTCCAAGGGTGTGCTGTTCATTGATCGAAAAGACACAACGGTAAAGCTTACGGTGCAGGCGTATGCCAACAACGGCGACATTGATACGATGCGCGAAATGCGTGCCCAAACATTTTCTGATATTTGCAGCATGTATGGTGGCGCTATCACAGCGCTCAATGCACGAAGTGCATTAAACACAATTAAACAAACCAACAAGGTGTTGGCCGAGGAATGCTATCGCCCCAACAACAGGTGGGGTGAGCGGGGCGCTGTTATTGAGCTGCCGAGCACGGTTACGCCAATGATTGTCGGTGACCTGCACGGACAGGTCGACAATTTACTGAAAACACTTTCGCTACCACAAGGCCTTGCAGGAATGGAGAGCGGGCGTACCTGTTTGATCCTGTTAGGCGACATGATCCATAGTGATGAAGATCGGCAGTTGGACAACATGGAAAGCTCTGCCCTGATGCTGGATTTGGTGATGAAACTAAAGAACCGCTTCCCACGGAATTTTTTCATGCTGCGCGGCAACCACGAATCTTTTTCGCCCGATGTATCCAAAGCAAATGTGATGCAAGGTAAGCTGTTCGAACAATATCTGGTGGAAAATAGGGGCCAAGATTACCGAGATGCAGTCGAGAAGTTTTTCCTTGCACTTCCGTACATCGTCAAAGGAGATACTTTCATTGCCAGTCACGCAGCACCAACTCGCGGGCCCGTTTCGTATGAAACCCTTGTCGATTTGGCCAAGCTCGATGGCTATGCGTATGAAGTAACCCACAACCGGGTAATTAGGCCGGGCTTTTCCATGGGATATACCAAGGGCGATATCAAAAACTTCCGCCGCGTGTTAGGAGTCAAGAAAGGCACACCCTTTATGGTTGGCCATACCCGGCCATCAGAAGACGGCGGTGTATGGCAGAATTTTGTTAAAATCAAAAATTACACAATTGTCTATAGTTCCGGCCTGACCCGCTATGGGTTAATGGTCGGGCACAATGGTGGATTTATTGCGTTTGAACCAGCGCGAGAACCGCTCCTTGATTTCATCAATCAAAAGTTCGCAATTCCTGTTGATGAAAATTAGGTCAAACAGGCGCGTCCAACGTTACGAGAAAATTGACCGGATAATGAAGAAAAAGAATGCCGCAAGGATACCGCCAACCGGCAAGGTAATAATCCACGACATGACAATGCCGGTGACAACCCGCAGGTCAATCGCGCCAACACCTCTTGCCATGCCAACGCCCACAACCGCGCCAACCGCAATATGAGTGGTCGACACCGGCATGCCAGTTCTTGACGCCAGAACAACAGTGGCTGCTGCGGCCATTGTGGCTGAAAAACCTCGTGTCGGGGTCAGCTCGGTAATTTTGGTGCCGATGGTCCGCATAACCTTATAACCATAGGTGGCCAGGCCAATGATAATACCCACACCGCCTAATATCAATATCCAGAGCGGCAGGCCTGATGACTGCAGCACTTCACCGCCGCTGTTAACGATTCCCACTACTGCAGCTATGGGACCGACCCCGTTGGCAACGTCATTGGACCCATGGGCAAACGCCATGCCGCAAGCGGTAAAAATCATCATCGGAGTGAAAACCTTCTCAACGCTGGCAAAATGATAATCCTTGTCAGCTTGTTCATCCACTTCAACCCGTCGGATCAGAAACCAACCAACAAGCGCGGTTAGCAAACCAAATACAGTGGCCGTAGCAAAGCTCTGTTCGATGGAAAGTTCTAAATCCAGATGTTTCAATCCCTTGAACACTGTCACCAACGAAATGATGAAACCGACAAGAAATATATAAACTGGACCCCAAGTTTTGGCTCTTTGGAACGGATTATCGGTGTTTAAAATCAGGGTTCTGATACTGATCATCAACACAAACGCGATGGCAGCCCCCAGCGCCGGCGAAATCAGCCAGCTGAGAACAATCTCACCGATTTTGGACCAATTGACCGCATCCATACCGATACCAGCCATCGCAAAACCAACAATTGCGCCGATAATTGAATGGGTTGTTGAAACTGGCCACCCCCTGTTGGACGCAATCATTAACCAAATCGCCGCGGCCAAAAGTGCCGCTAGCATACCGTAGACCAGTATTTCCGGATTGCCAGTTATAGCCGTCGGATCAATGATTCCTTTCCGAATGGTTTGAGTAACATGGCCGCCGGCAAGAGCCGCGCCCGCAAATTCAAAGATAGCCGCGATAATAATCGCAGTACCGACTGTAATCGCGCCGGAACCCACTGATGTGCCCATAACATTGGCGACATCGTTGGCACCAATGCCCCACGTCATATAGAACCCAAATATGATGGCGATGACAATAAAGACAGTGCCATATTGTGCTATAATTTCCATGGTATCTCCAACTCAGACGAGAGTAATTTTTTTATCAGACGTGAGTGATTTTTTTTAAACGGGATGAATTATCGGGCCAATAACAAACGCAGTCGATTGCCAACCATTTCGGCATAATCGGCCAACCCGCCAATATCCCTTATAAGGCGTGACCACAATATGAGGGAAACGTCACTCATCTCACCTTCCAGTGAAAAAAGCAGGCGCGTCAGGTCTGTTCCCATTTGGTCGGTGTCAGATTCGATTTTATTCAATTCAGTAATCATGTTGCCGACAATTTCAGTTTCCCTGCCCCGGAAGCCAACAACCAACAATTCGTCCAGTTCATTTATTATTTTTTCGCACAAAACACATGCATCAACACAGCGCTGCACTAACGCAATCAGCGGCTCGTTAAACGACTGTGGCACCTCAAAATCACGAACTTGCAACAGCCCGGCAATATCCTGAGCCGTGTCCGCAATCTGGTCCTGCAGGTCAAGAATTTTAAGAAGATCCCCTCGCTCGACCGGCATAAACAGGCTTTTGGGTAAATGCTCCCGCAGATCATGCTTGATACCGTCAGCCTCGCTCTCCAAAGCGAATATTACATCAATAGAATTTTTGAAGGCAGCTTCGTCTTGCTTAATGAGGCTTTCAAAAAGAGTCACGACTTCCGCGGCACAGCGGCCAACAACTTCAATATGTTGTTGCAACGGTTTAATCGGCGAACGCGCAAACAGATTCGCAATTGTCGGTTTCAAAACCATGGTCTCCCCCACCTCAGGCTAACGAACTATCATGCAGTATCAACAGCTGCCCAAGAGCTTAATACATATGAAATCTCGTATGCACTTTAACCCCACC
This sequence comes from Alphaproteobacteria bacterium, assembly GCA_021774775.1. GTDB lineage: Bacteria > Pseudomonadota > Alphaproteobacteria > Sphingomonadales > Kordiimonadaceae > Kordiimonas. Next base: position 16,162 of record JAJFIT010000068.1, read on the forward strand.
ACAGCAGGCGACAAGTAATATTACAGTTTTATGACACTGCGATAAAAAAATAGGTCCGTAACCAGCTATTTGTCGCAATTCAATGACTTTCAGCGCTGTCTACAAAGGCGCTATATCTGGCCTGGAATTCCCTTGCCAATGTCGATAAGAGAGAATCGGTCGGAAAGCTGGACAGTGTCGTATTTTTCCCGGTTGGCAAAATCAGAAAATGCAACATCGCCGAGCGCCACCACAACATGCAACAATTGCATCGCCTTTTCCGGGTCATCGGGCTTGACAGGCATCGAAGCGCCGATGGCGCTGGGCAGGCCACCGGGGCCCTCACCCGCGGCCACACCCCAAACGGCGATACAGGGTTGATTGGCAGCAGCAAACAATCGTTTTGACCGTATGTATCGATCTTCTGTCGCCGTCACATCGAGATAGTTTTGACCGGTGAAGTCCTGGCCATAAATTTCGTGAAAAACGGATCCCACATACCGACAGTTAATGCGCCCTGGTGCATGCTCAGTGTCTGGCGTTTCCATATCAAAAAGCATAGCGCGACTAAGGAAATGGTTGATATGAAAGAGTGTAACCTGTGACCGCAGCGGAACAATTTTTTCCCCGCGCCAACTGTCCCACGCGAGCAACAATTCATGCATCTGCGGCAAGTCCGCAAAATGCGGCAGCTCAAACGGACAGTCCTGACCCATTAATCAATTCCCCAATCGCCAATATCATTCCATATCCGAAATGAATATGACAAGTAACTATTGTCATATTCACCATTTAATTCCGTTAAATTCCAGCCATAAACTTACCAAGACCCATCGGTTAAACGAAAGTGTAAATGTCGCTTTTTTGCTGGTTCGTTGATTAAATTTGCCCTAAGAAATTACGCTCGTATGGACGGAATATTTTGGGAGCAACACAGTGCGACAGTTTTTCAAATTCAGTAAAAACCCTACTTTGAAAATATTTGCCGCCACTGCCGTGTTGGCAGCTTTGGTTGGTTGTACCGAAGCGCCGCAGGACAATGATCCGGCCAAACACGGCGCAGACCAAGCAACAGCGCAGCACGGCCTGGTTCCCTATGAAACATTCGAACTTGCCAACGGGCTGACAACAATTTTGCATATAGACCGGTCTGACCCCGTGGTTGCGGTTGCCCTAACCGCCCATGTTGGGTCGGCGCGGGAGAAAACAGGGCGCACAGGCTTTGCCCATTTATTTGAGCATCTGTTGTTTCTGGAATCGGAAAACCTGGGCAAAGGCGGATTGGACAAACTAAGCGCCCGTATTGGTGGCTCTGGCGCCAACGGCTCAACCAGCCGCGATCGCACCAATTATTTCCA
>JAJFIT010000069.1 GCA_021774775.1 Alphaproteobacteria bacterium
GAAGCCGATGACAGAATTTTAAGAACACGCAAGCTGTCGCTTTTCACCATCAATTCAAAGGCGCGGCTGAATAGAAAATCACCAACAAGTACTGTTGGCTGGTTGCCCCAAATCAGGTTCGCGGTCTTTTTGCCGCGCCGCAGGGTGCTTTCGTCAACCACATCATCATGCAGCAGTGTGGCTGTGTGAATGAATTCAACCGCAGTTGCCAGCCCGATGTGGCGAACGCCGTCGTAACCAATTAGCTTGGCAGACGCCAGTGTCAGCATGGGCCGCAGGCGTTTACCGCCCGAGGAAATAAGATGCCCGGCCAGCTCGGGTATCAGCGCAACCGGGCTTTGCATACGGGAAAGGATGGTTTCGTTAACCAGTGCCATGTCAGCATCAGTCACTTGTTGAAGTCGGTCGATTGCCGACAGACTATCTGCCTCTGCATTTCTTCCACGGATAGAAACCACATTGTCTGGCCGATTATTTTCGGACATGCCGTACCCCAATTAGTTTACTCAAACATACTATGCCGTGCCGCTGGCAAATCATCTGGCCAATCATTCGGCTCGATAATAACTATGCGCCAGACCTTAATAACCGGTTGACGCAAACACAAGACGGTAGGCCGCGTGTACCGCTAACCGCGTCATTTGACCGCAACCGGAAATGCCGTACAATCACGCCAGGTGATATTGAAAGCAATAAAACTTATGGTGAAGACGGAAAGTAAACGGGATTTGGCTGACAACGAGGGCATTGCAGATTGTCCGGACACAACAATCGATGACTTCCTTGGCGGGGCGATTCGGTTGATCCAGCCGCGCGGTGGGTACCGCGTATCTATGGACACTGTTATGTTGGCGGCAACAATACCCGCCAAACCCGGTGAGACGGTGCTTGAAGGCGGGGTTGGCTCCGCGGGCGCTGCGCTGTGCCTGGCCCGCCGGTTGCCTGGGGTTCATGTTTACGGCATTGACATACAATCATCCATGGTCGCGCTGGCGCGCCAAAATATTGCTTGTAATGACCTGTGCGATTTCGTTTCCGTGGGCCGTCAGTGCATCACCGATCTATCAGGGCCAGAGGCAACATATGATCATGTGATGGTGAACCCTCCGTATTTGGCAAAGGGAAAAGCCATCCGCCCACCAGAAAAAAACAAAGGACTGGCCCATATGGATTCGGCGGCAACTCTGGCGGACTGGATAAAATTCTGTATTTACAGTGTGAAAAACCGGGGCACAGTTTCAATTGTTTACCGCGCAGACCGTATCGACGAAGTGATTTCACATTTATACCGGCGGGTGGGTGACCTGAAAATACTGCCACTTTGGCCGCGGGTTGGCACACCGGCAAAACGTGTTATTATTCAGGGGCGTAAGGGCATTCACGGTACGGCCCAGCTTCTTCCTGGGCTGGCTTTGCACGGCGACGTCGACCGCTACACTGCTGACGCCCATAAAATACTGTGGGATGGTGCAGCGCTGCCTCTGGAGTGAACAGTTTTTGCCAATCAGGCGTCAATATTGATTGAAATGCTTTGCGAGATGGCGGCAAAGCAGCTAATCACTGGCCAAACGACGACAACTGCAAGGCTTGGCAGTTAATTGACAGGCCATCAAAAGGAACATCGATGGCGGGCAAGATTGGTAAATTTCTATTCAAAATACGGCGCACGATTTTCGGCGACCCCCCGCCTCATGTGGCTGTGCTGCCGCTATACGGTGTTATTGCTGCTGGCGGACGTTTCAAACAGGCCGTTAATCTGGCTGGGATTGCGGATCGTATCGACGAAGCTTTTTCGATGCCGGGTTTGTCGGCGGTTGCTTTGCTAATCAATTCGCCGGGTGGATCGCCGGTGCAATCGGCGTTAATTACCAAACGCATCCGCGATCTGGCGGCGGAAAAGCACATCCCCGTTTTGGCCTTTGCTGAAGATGTTGCAGCATCTGGCGGCTACATGCTGGCGCTGGCCGGCGACGAAATTTATGCCAACGAATCATCGTTGATCGGCAGCATCGGTGTTGTCTCGTCAGGGTTTGGATTCACGGATGCTATCGCAAAAATCGGCGTGGAACGACGCTTGTATACCGCAGGCGAAAGTAAGGCGATGCTGGACAGTTTCTCTGAGGAGAAAGAAGAAGATGTGGCGCGCTTGCGGGAAATGCAGAATGAAATTCACGAGCATTTCAAGAAAATGGTGCGTGACCGCCGGGGCAAACGGCTGAAGGGCCTGCGCGGCAAGATATTCTCCGGCGAAGTATTCACAGGCCACGAGGCCGTAAAGCTTGGACTGATTGATGATCTGGGCGACCTGCGCGAAGTATTGCGTAACCGATTCGGCGAAAAAGTAAAATTCCAGGTACTGGGCGAAAAGAAGTCTCGTTTTGGCGCGCTATTGGGGTTAAGGCAACGCGGCGACATAAAAGTTGGCCATACAGACGGTTCCTTTGGCGGCATGGCTGACTTGCCGCATGCGGTTATTTCTGCGGTTGAAGAACGCTTGTTCTGGAACAGGTTTGGGCTTTAAATAATGAATGGAAGAGGACTATTTCGGTGAAAGAGCAACATAAAGCCCAGTTAAAAAGTTACAGGGAAAGCATTGATAACATTGATGCATCGCTGGTTTTTATGTTGGCCGAGCGCTTCAAAATCACCAAAGCGGTAGGGTTTTATAAAAAAGAGCACGACCTGCCACCAGCGGATCCAAGCCGCGAGCAGGAACAGGTTGCCCGCTTGCGAGAGCTGGCTGATAGTGCCAGGCTGGACCCGGAATTCAGTGAAAAATTCCTTAATTTCATTATCCGCGAAGTGATCCAGCATCATGAGCGGATCAGGGAAAAAGGCGAAATTTAATGACCGTCGATGGCCCGGAACAGCTGGAAAAACTACGTGAAATCGGCGCTATTTGCCGCGACGTGCTTCGGGCGATGGCTGCTAAAATAGCCCCGGGGGTTACGCCGCGCGCGCTGGACGACATGGCGGGTTTGATGCTGAAAGCTCGCGGTGCCCAGTCAGCGCCCATTCTGGCCTACGATTTTCCCGGCCATACATGTATCTCAGTGGGCGACGCAATTGCACACGGCATTCCGTCTGACATTCCCTTGAAAGCAGGCGAACTGATCAACATTGATGTGTCAGCGGAGAAGGATGGTTTTTTCGGGGACACCGGCGCCAGCTTCCCGGTCGGGGAGGTCTCAGGCGAATTGAAAACCTTGCTGAAAGCGACCGAAGCCGCCCAGCGCAAGGCCATGTTCGCTGCGCGTGCGGGCCAGCCGGTTAACGTTGTGGGCCGGGCAGTTGAACGCGAAGCGATGAAACACGGCCTCAAGATCATCGAGGGGCTTAACGGTCACGGCGTTGGCGCCTGGATTCACGAAGACCCCTCTGTGCCCAACATATATTACCCCAGCGACCGTACGCGCCTGAGAGAAGGTCAGGTGATCACTATCGAGCCATTTCTTGCGACAAAAAGCCACCAATACGTCGAAGACGAGGACGGTTGGACGCTTCGGCTGGCGCAGGGCGGTTATGGTGCCCAGTTCGAGCATACATTCATGGTGACAAAGGGCGCACCGATTGTATTCACCAACTAGCGTAGCTTTTTGGGGTAAAAACGGCCCATTTTCACAGCTTTATTCCAGCAGGGGTAAAGCCTGCTTGACCGTCCGCTGGCATCCCGCTAGGTTGCGTCAAAATTAGCCAATTCCAAACGCTTGAAACCATTGAAATGACCCAGACTTCTGCGCCTTCACAAACCAAAGCACCGTCGGCGATGCCGTTTCAGAAAATGATCCTGACCTTGCAGAATTATTGGGCCGATCAAGGCTGTGCGATTTTGCAGCCTTACGACCTTGAAATGGGGGCTGGCACCTTCCACCCGGCGACCACGCTGCGCGCCTTGGGGCCAGAGGCATGGAAAGCGGCTTATGTTCAGCCGTGCCGCAGGCCAACTGATGGCCGCTACGGTGAAAACCCCAACCGCCTGCAGCATTATTACCAGTTTCAGGTGATCCTGAAGCCCAGCCCGGCGGCAATGCAGCAGCTGTATCTGGGTAGTCTTGAGGCCATCGGCATTGATGCCGCCCTGCATGACATTCGCTTCGTTGAAGACGACTGGGAAAGCCCAACGCTTGGCGCTTGGGGGCTTGGCTGGGAAGTATGGTGCGACGGCATGGAAGTCAGCCAGTACACCTATTTCCAGCAGGTTGGCGGATTTGAGTGTAAACCGGTTTCCGGCGAACTGACATACGGGCTGGAGCGTTTGGCCATGTTCGTGCAGGGCGTCGATAATGTGTATGACCTGGACTATAACGGCGCCGAGGGCGAAGATAACATTTCGTACGGCGATGTGTATCTGGAGAATGAGCGTGAGCAGTCCGCTTATAACTTCGAGCATGCCGACACAGACAAATTGTTTGAAGATTTCAAAAAAGCGCAGGACGAATGCGCCAAGTTACTTGAAGCTGAACTTCCGTTGCCCGCCTACGAGCAATGCATTAAATCAAGCCATACTTTCAATATGTTAGACGCTCGCGGTGTTATTTCGGTAACCGAACGACAGGCCTATATTGG
>JAJFIT010000070.1 GCA_021774775.1 Alphaproteobacteria bacterium
TGATAGATTCTACAAGGATCGAGAAGATACTTCTGGCAAAGAAGGTTGGCCAATTTCTGTCGGCCGACCAGGCAGAGGTTGAGCGGCGCACAGTTGAAAATGTTGCCCGCGTTCTTGCTCAGGATATTTCAAGCCAGGTGCGCCGCGTTCTCGCGTATGAGCTGAGACAGTGCAACAAGCTCTCGCGGGATTTGGCCAATAAAATAGCCACTGACATTGAACAGGTGTCGGGGCCGTTTCTGCAGGCTACTCATGTGTTTTCCAGCGAAGCGATGGAAAAGCTGATCCCGAAACTGGAAGATTCGGTGCGAGCCTGGGTTGCGCGGCGTGACGACCTAGCGGAAAATGTTATTCACACGTTGGCGATGGTGGGTCGAGAAAATTCTGTTGCAGCCTTGTTGCGCAATGATTGCCTCGAACTGCCGGAAAGCGTCTGCCGCACCGTGATCAACCGGTTTAGCAATAATCGCCGCCTGATGGATCATATGGGCGCGCGCAGGGATTTGCCTTTGTCGATCGCAGAGCAGATCATTGAAAAAGTGTCAGATCACTTCAAGCATATTTTGGTTGAGCATTATTGCCTTGACGGTGCAGTTGCCGAAGAGTTGGCCGGGGCCAGCGGTTACGAGGTCATGTGGGAGCAAGTTAATGTTGCAACCACAAGCCAGGTGCATGCGTTCGTTACGGATTTGAAAATTAACCGGGGCCTGACCCATCAGACTATTGTTGAAATGGCTGGCCGGGGGAGCATGACGTTTCTGGAAAGCGCGATGGGGCTATTGTCAGGCCATACCCTGGATAAAATTAAAGATATTTTGACCCTGCGGGATGTGCCTGCATTCGTGACTCTGATGAAAAAGACTGAAGTTCCAGGCGACCTGGCACCCAGGTATTTGGGTTTGATAAAAGCCCACAATAAAAAGAAGAAGTGAGTGAATGTTAACCCTAATTTTACCAGCTTGTTCTCTTAATGGTTCCGACATGCTGAGAAAAAGATATTGGGGCCTCGCTGTAGATCAGCTGGGCCAAATTGGTTGGAGCGCGGTTACGTGAGTATTGACCCGGTAAAAATGCTGAACGCAGACACCTTGGAAAAGGTTGTTTTGACGCGGCGCGTTTCGGAATTTTTATATCGAACGAAAGACGATGAGCAACGTGAAGTTATCGAAAATGTTGCCCGGGCGTTGGCGCAGGATGTCGCCGTAAATGTGCGAGAGGCATTGGCCTTTGAACTGCGGACCTGCCCATATTTACCTCATGATCTGGCAGCAAAGATAGCCACTGATGTAGAGAGTGTGTCCGGCCCGTTCCTTGCCTCGACCATGGTTTTTTCCGACAGTCAATTGGCGGGGCTGATCCCGCATTTGGAAGAACATGCCCATGTGTCGATCGCAAAGCGAAGCAGTTTGGGCGGCTCGACATGTGAGGCCCTGGTTACTTTTGGCTCTGAAAAAAGCGTTGGCTATTTGGTGCGGAACGAAAAGGCGCGTTTGAACGAACATATCCTGTCGTCGATTGTGAAGAGATTTCCAGACCGCAGCGCGTTGATGGAACAGTTAGGCAAGCGACCGGATTTGCCGCTTTCGGTGGTGAATTCGATCATTGACAAAGTGTCTGATACGTTCCGCTGTTTGCTGGAAGGGCAATACGGGGTTAGCACTGGCATTGCCGAAGAGTTGATGCGCAGCAGTACGTCAAAAGCCATGCTGGCCAAAATAAAGACCGCCAGCGAAAGCCAGATTCATGCCTATGTGAATGACCTGCGAAGCCAGGGGAAGTTAACCATCGACCTTATGCTCGATATGGCGGAAAATGGCAGCATCGCCTTTATGGAAAGCGCCCTTGCTTACCGGTCGGGCTTCACTTTGGCAGCAGCAAAAAATATGTTGCATGGTGGTGACAGCGAGTTGTTTGTTGCTTTGATGAAGAAAGCCGAGATCAGCAAAGCCGATGCTCATGCGATAATGGCCATCCTTAAGGCGGCAAAATCCCAATAAACCTGTAGCGGGCTATCCCTGTATTTTGATCGGGCGTAGCATTAACTGACTGCGGACATGAGGTGGCATGCCCGCAGTTGAGATATTGTGGTAGCAGCCAAGTGTTTGCTAGCCTTTGCCGATCAGGCTCATTACCTGCTCTTTGTTGCGCGTGAACAGGAATAGTCCAGATAGCAATGCGACAATAGCCATATAAAACAAGGTGCCGTCTTCTTGCATTTGTCCATCTTCCATCCACTGAACGGTAACGCCCAGTGGGCTCGCCAGATGGAAGAAAATTGCGCCGGTCATAATGCCGCTGGTGAGTAAGCCGCCGAGGCCGCGCATTTTCGGCATCAAAACCATGATGACAGCTACAAGTTCAGCCGCGCCGATGATAATTCCGCCTGATGTGCGGAAGAAATCTAGCCCGAGAAATTGCCCTACCACATCAAAGATATGATCGGTTTGCGCCGCACCGCTGAATTTGAAAGGCAGACTGCCTCCCAGAATTACGACGATCAGAATGACCGGCAGCCATTCGATATGTTTCTTTACAAAGTCCATTTGTGTCTCCTGTCTTTCAGTTGGCGTGGAACAAGTTACTCAGTGGGTAATGGGGTAATGTTTGGTCAGCTTTTTTTCGCCGAGCCAAACTTTGATCAGCGTCTTTATGGACGTAGGCTTGAAACCGCGACGGCGATTGGCAGCCCCGATGCGGTACAGCGCACCGAATTGTTGCAACAGCGCCCGGTAGGCCTCCAAAAGTGTTGTGCGCGCATCCCAGATATGGGTTTGCTCGCCGCCGGCACCGTTAATTTCTATGATCCGGAAGCCCTCGCCATTTTTGAAGGCGTCAAAGTCACCAAACCTGACATCCAGTCGGCCAATGTAAAATTCGTCGATTGAGCGGGCAACACGATCAAAAGCACCGGTCATCGCCTCGGTGATCTGGTCGTTGCCGTTGCGAAAAATGGTGCCACGTGAATGGCTACCGGCAAATGCTAGCCTTACGCTTTCGCCGTCGGGTACAATTTGATCCAGCCGGTCCTGGTGGCGGTCCATATACAGGTGGGCAAGTTTTCCGGCACGCGGATCGTCCAAAATCAGCTGGCGCAGGGTTCTTTTGCCGTCGCCGCACACCCGGGGGAAATATTTCAACGTCAGGCTGGTAATGCGGCCCTTTTCTTCGCCCGGTTCGCGGATATAGAACACCCCGGCCTCACCTTCTTCGTCCACCAATGCCTGTAGGATGAAGTTTGCCCCTGCCGGGAATGTTGATGCATAGCCGCGCAGATCAGTTTCGCTGCGGACAATCTGTACGCCAACACCGCGCATGCCAATATCTGGCTTGGCTACAAGCGGAAAGGATAACTTCTCATTGTCTATGGTTGCCATCGCTTCGGCAACTGTGCGGTCCAATCCGCCTTCGCCGCCCCACCTTAGTTGCTGCATGTAAGGAGAGACCAGAGAGCGGGCGTCGCCCTTCATTTCGGAAAGCACGGCATGTTTGCTTTCGCCGACCAACCCGGAGTAGGGTAGCGACGGGTTGGCATTGGTCAACAAGGTTGGGCCAAAATGGCGAAGCGAAAGCCAACCGCAATAAAGCGCGACCGGTGTGTAAAACAAATGGGCGGGGGCAAACTCAAACCAGGAGGTGCCCTCAGCAGAAGCGTCTAGCGCTGGCATGCCTGCGTGGGGGGCGTTGCTGCGCGGCATTACAGGGCTATCCATTGTTGCCTGTCCCTTCCAGTTCTGCATCGCCGAGCGTTTTGGCGGCTTTGTGGCGGCGCACCAGCTTGGGCGCAAGAATGATGACGATGACGGCAATTGCGGCTGCTATCAGGGCGGCGTATGTGCCACCGATACCACTGAATGCTTTCTGGATTTCGCTGATAAACAGCACAATAGACACTACCCACACCAGGCAGGCGGCGGTCATTACCAGCGTAAAATGCAAAAGTGACAACTTCAGGAAACCGAATGTCAGATAGGTCACAAGCCGGGTTCCGGGCATGAAGCGGGAGAAAAACAGGATTGCTGTCTCGCGGCCTCGCAGCCAATTGCGTACCCTTTTTGCCTGTTTGATCGGTAGTCGTCGCCTCAGGGCGCGAATTTCCCGCGCGCTCCAGCCAACGACGTAGAGAACAATATCGCCGCCAACAATGCCAGCGACCAGCGCCGTTATCACAAGCAAGGGTGACGCAACACCGCCGCCCACCAGAAGGCTACCGGCAATAAGCGTTCCGTCTTCAGTAACGAAAGTAGCAAGCGCAAGTGCAATCCCCAGACTGAACGGGTCATGTGCCATGGCTTCAAGCCATGCAAAAATTGCGTCCGGTGTAAACGTCATGAATTCCCCATTCCCCTGCCTGCAGTTTTGGCGTCAAGGCCTCAACTGTCAAGCAGCGATGATAGTGTAATTAAGTCGACCTCTATAATAGTCCGCCAGATGCATTTCATTAAACTGTCATCGCTTTTTATGTAAAAGGTAACATAGAGGGTAAAGCGGTAATGATAAGAGGCTGCACGCTTTTGTGAACAAAGTGTGTGCGTCGCCGTGACCGAGTGAATGACAGGAAGATGAAATGAACATACTTGTGCTTTGCACCGGAAACTCGGCACGGTCCATTTTGGCTGAGGCTATTTTAAATCGCTTTGGAGACGAAAAGCTGACGGCGTTTAGTGCGGGCAGCAAGCCGGTTGGCGCTGTTAACCCTGTTGCGCTAAAGCTTCTGGAATCGGAAGGTCACGATGTCAGCAGCTTTCGGTCAAAAAGCTGGGATGAGTTTTCTGCCAAGGGTGCGCCTGACCTCGATATTGTTATTACCGTGTGCGGCAACGCAGCGGGCGAAACTTGCCCTCTATGGGTCGGGGCGCCGATCACTGTGCATTGGGGATTTCCGGACCCGGCTTCTGTCGGCGGTGGCGGAAACGAAAAATTTGCAGCGTTTAATTTGGTCTATCAGGCGCTTGTGAAAAATGTTGAGGCACTCCTCGCCCTTGACTTGGTAAGCATGAACACGGAAGACTTGCGCCGGGAAATGATCGATATTCACGCTGGCAATGAACCAGTGACCTTTTGATCCGTGGGAAGCGATATGCGCCAAAAAATACTGGCTGAATTTATTGGAACCCTGTTCTTGCTGGCCACTGTGGTGGGCT
>JAJFIT010000008.1 GCA_021774775.1 Alphaproteobacteria bacterium
TTATCGCAGTCACCGGTTATGCCGGTGCTGGCATTTGAAAGTGTGGAGGAGGCGCTGGATGTGTGCCGGGCTCTGTATGAGGCCGGGGTGCGGGTCTTTGAAATTACCCTGCGCCACGCCACAGCGCTGGATGCCATCAAAGCGGTGAAAGCTGATCTGGCGGAGGATGCCATCGTCGGGGCCGGAACAATCCTGTCGCCTGATTTGGCTAAAGCGGCGCGCAACGCCGGTGCTGCCTTCGGTGTCAGCCCGGGGTTAACCAAAGAACTGGGCACGGCAGTTCGTGCCATGGGGTGGGCGTTCCTGCCCGGCGTCTCTACGTTGTCTGAGGCGATGGCGGCCCGCGATATGGGATTTGCGGCGCTTAAATTTTTTCCGGCGTCGCTGTCCGGTGGGCCGGGTTTTTTGAAGGCCGCTGGCAGCGTGTTGCCTGACATCGAGTTTTGCCCCACCGGTGGTATATCGGCGGCAACGGCACCGGACTATCTGGCGCTGGCTAATGTGCCGACTGTCGGCGGATCGTGGATCACACCGCGCGGCGACGACGGGAAAATTGACCTGGACAGAGTTCGTGATTTGGCTTCGGCGGCGTTAACGCTTTAGACTTTGTTTACCGAAGCAATATGTGGCTTTTAGGACAGGGTATGCTCAAGGATTTGCTGGAATCATTCGCATCGAGCGGACGGGTGGAATGGATCGGTCTGCGGCCCGCCCGAAAAGTGCCGATGCAAGTGGTGGAAACCGCCACCATTACTGAAAGCGGTCTTGAAGGCGACAGACGGGAAAACCCGGGCAAGCGTGCGGTTACACTGATTCAGATGGAACATTTACCGGTGATCGCGGCGCTGGCAGGGCTTGAGAGCGTCACGCCCGATCTTTTGCGTCGCAACATTCTGGTATCCGGCATCAATCTTCTCGCTCTGCGGCATCACGAAATCAGGGTCGGCGGGGCGGTGTTGCGCACGACAGGCCTATGTGCACCCTGCAGTTTCATGGAAAAAACTTTGGGCCAAGGCGGATATAATGCTGTTCGCGGCCACGGCGGCTTGACTGCCGAGGTGGTAACAAGCGGCGAGATTGCAGTGGGGTCAATTGTTGAGCCACTTTGTCGGCGCTGACGTCAAAAATTCAACATTTGTTGAATACGGCTTGACCAACAAGCGACGAACCCTCTAGGTTGGCCACCAAAGGCGGGCGCAGGTTCGCGAGGATCTGCGGAGGGGAGACCGCCTGTGAAGCCAGTTTATCTTTTGAAACCAATTCATCTTGTGTTCGCATTATTGCTGGTGATTGCCGGCATTACCATTTTTGTTCTGATCAGCGACGTGCCAGCCGGTGCCAGCGGCACGCCGCATCCAACTATTGCGGGCCTGTCAGTGGGCGGGGACGGCACGGAAAAGCTCAGTGCGATCGGCAAAGCGCCCTATTATTTTCAAGTGGCTGTTATTTTGCTGGCCGGAACGCTTCTATACATGGGTATTCCTGCGCACCGGCGCGACCGGCTGCTGCGGCTTTGCTTCGGCGTTGGCATTGCCTTTGCGCTGTTCGTCTGGGTGATGCTTTTTTCCGGCTATGAGGCCTATCTGGCGACCGGACAAACCCGGGTGCTGTTTGGCTTTCCGATGCCGACAAACTGGATGTTTTGGGGTATTTGGGGCAGCTTTGCCATCTTCGATGTGTTTTATTTTTTCGCTTTCCGGCGCTATTTTCTCCATCCCGACGATGAGGCCGCATTCAACGAGCTAGTCCGCGAGATGGAAGCAGAACGGGAGGCGACCTGATGGAAGAGTTTCGCCAACCCATTATCCTGGGCTTCGTCGCACTTTACATGAGCATTTGCATTTGGGTCGGCATTTGGGCGATGCGGCGCACCAAATCGGCCGGTGACTTTTTTGTCGCTGGTCGCGGCCTCGGGCCGATGGTTGTCAGCCTCGCGGTGTTTTCGTCCACGCTTTCCGGTTTTGGTTTTGTCGGCGGCCCCGGCCTTGTTTATGCCACCGGCCTCAGCTCCATCTGGATGGCGGTTTGTTCTGCCCTTGGTTTTGCTACCGGTTATTATCTGATTGCAAAACGCATCCGCATGATTGCCGAAGTGCGCAATTCCATGTCGCTGCCTGACATTGTGTTTGCCCGTTACGGCAGCGAAGCCGCCCGGCTGTTAACGGCGGGCACAATCCTGCTTGGGGTGCTCGGCTATCTGGCCACCCAGATTTTGGCGATGGGGCTGGTGCTGCAGTCAATTCTGCAGGGCACCGACATGTTCGCCGATATCAGCTTGGTCGCCAGTGTTGTCATTTCGTCCACCGTACTAATTTTTTACTGTGTTACCGGCGGCATTGTTGCCTCGGTATACACCGATCTGGTGCAGGGCATCGTGATGATCATTGCCGGTGCGCTCGTGGTGATTACCGCCGCCCATGTGTTTGAGGGCGGTTTCGCTGAGGCCACGGGCATCCTGCTGGCAAACGACGGCGAAGATATCATGCCGTTTGGCACGCTGGGCGCGATGGCGTCGCTATCATGGTATTTTCTGTTTGGCCTGGGCCTCGCGGGCCAACCCCATGTGGCAACAAAAATGATGATGAACCGCAACCTGTCAGACAATAAAATCATTCTGCCGATGACGGTGTTCGGTTATGTCGTTGCTGCCATGCTGTGGATATCTGTCGGTGTGATTATGCGGGCGCTCGTGCTGGGCGATGTTGGCCTGCCGCTCGGCAACGCTGATCAGGCCGCGCCCGAGTTCCTGTCTACCTACGCGCACCCCATTCTTGCGGGCATTGTTTTCGCCGGTTTGTTTGCGGCGATAATGTCGACGGCGGATGGCTTCCTCAATATCGGCGCTGCGGCGGTTATTCATGACATTCCCAAAGCCCTGCGCGGGCGCTCGCTGGATAACGAACTGTTCTGGGCGCGGTCCGCCACTATTATCCTGTCGGTTATCGCCGCGACCATTGCGCTCTACAGCGGCCAGTTGGTGGCACTGCTGGGTGCTTTCGGCTGGGGCACATTCGCCGCCGCGCTGGTGCCGGTTGTGCTGATCGGGCTGAACTGGAAACAGGCAAGTGCCCGAGCGGCGGTTACCGCTATCTCGGTTAGTCTGGCGATCAATTTTGCTATTCAGCTGTGGGCGATCAAAATTCCTTACGGCATTTCGGGCGGATTTTTGGCCATGTTAAGCTCGATGATTATTTTCATTGCGGTGTCGCTGGCGGAGGAACCCAAGCCGTTGCCAAAAGATATTGATCGGATACTCGAGCTATAACGTATTGATCCACGTAACAGGGTGGTTCGGTTTATGGCGTCTGCAACAATTGTACTATTTTCAAACGCTCTGCGACTGGCAGACAACGCTGCGTTGCTTGCCGCTATTGAATCGGGCGATCCGGTAATTCCGGTCTATATATTTGACGAACAATCGCCGAAAATTCGCCCGCTTGGGGCAGCGTCAAAATGGTGGCTGTTGCAGTCGCTGATGGCACTGCGCGATGATCTGCGTACACGCGGTAGCGATCTGGTTATTCGCTGCGGCAATACCACAGACTGCATTGCCGAACTTGTCGCTGAAGTTGGTGCGGCGCGAGTTTTTCTGACCCGCGGCTATACACCCGCTGCTGTCGCAACCGAGCAATCCCTGCATGAGATATTGGAAAAAAAGAACGTGCAATGTCGGCGTTTTGGCGGGTATTTACTCCTTGAACCGGAAATGGTGCGTACAAAAACCGGCACAAAATATACCGTATTTACCCCCTTTTGGCGCACGGCGTCTGACCTGATTGACACCACCGAGCCGCAGCCTGCACCTTCAAATATTCTTGCGCCTGAGAGCTGGCCAACCAGCGACGATATTGGGTCTTTGGGGCTTGAGCCAAAACCCGCCCACTGGGCAGCGCCGATCGCAGTGCACTGGCATCCGGGGGAAGCAGGCGCACACGAGCGGTTGGCTGATTTTCTGGACGGTCCGGTGCAAACCTACAAGCAGGCACGCGACTTTCCGGCAACCGACGCCACGTCCAGCCTGTCGCCGCACCTGGCCTTCGGCGAGATTTCGCCGCGTACCTTGTGGTTTGAGACCAGGAAACACATGGCGGCCGATGAGGCGGTATCCACCGGCGGTGCGCATTTCCTGCGCGAGCTTGGCTGGCGTGAATTTTCCGCGCATTTATTGTTCCATTTCCCAGACATGCAAACACAGCCCATGCGCAAACAGTTCAGTAAATTCCCGTGGCGCGAGGGGGACAGCGACCTGGTGCGGGCATGGCAAAAGGGCCAAACCGGGTTCCCCATTGTTGATGCCGGTATGCGCCAACTGTGGCAATTGGGGTGGATGCATAACCGGGTACGGATGATCGTCGCCTCGTTTTTGGTCAAAGACCTGCTGTGGCACTGGCACGAGGGCGAAGCCTGGTTTTGGGACACACTGGTTGATGCAGATTTCGCCAACAATATTGCCAGTTGGCAATGGGTGGCAGGCTGCGGCGCTGATGCCTCGCCGTATTTTCGGATCTTCAACCCCACAACTCAGGGCGAAAAATTTGACAAGGCGGGTGAGTATGTGCGCCGCTTCGTGCCTGAGCTGGCCACTATGCCAGACAAATATATTCACTGCCCCGTAAGCGCCCCCGAAAGGGTTCTGAAAATGGCTGATGTGAAGCTTGGCGAGACATATCCAGTGCCAATCATTGACCGGCAACAGGCCCGTGCGGCGGCGCTAGCGGCGCTCGCCAGCATTAAGAAAACCTGATCTCACAGTATACTTCGGCCTGACGCATCGCATTATCGTTTTGCGTGCCTATATGTTATTGGCTGGTTACAGAATCAGGAAATAGTATGAAGTTTTTGCGCCGGTTGTTGACGGTACTTGTTTTGCTTGCTGTGTTGGCATTCGCTGCGGCACCGTTTGCTGTGCCTTTGCTGCTGGAGGATAAAATACGACGCGAATTCAGCCGGGCGACGGGCAGCGAACTTAATATAGGATGGGCGCTGTTTAATCCTTTCGGCTTGTCAGTGACAGTGCGTGATCTGGAAGTAAAAAATGCGCGTGATGAGCGTTTGCTGTTAATACGGTCCGCCCGCTTTGATTTTGATTGGCCTGACGTGTGGTCGGGGTCAGGTGCTGTTGACAGCGATGCCCTTAAAGCCAGCTGGAATACATCGGGCGAAGAAACGCTGATCACTTTTGACCAAATGTTGCTCGCTGACTTTCAAGGCATCTTGAAGGTCGATGATTTCACGGTGATGTCTGGTTCTGCTAGCGGCTCGGCCCGGTTGGTGACCGGGGGCACTCTTGTTGTCGAAGGTAGTTTGCAGATTCAGGATCTGATATTGCAGGGGCCAACGGCGGTGCCCAGCGTGCAGGTGCCATATGTGCGCATTCGCAATGCTGTGTATGACAAAAATCTTCATCAAATCAGTATTGATTTTCTAGCCTTGCACGGTCCACAATTGGATATTGTGCGGAAAGTGGCCGCTGAAGCCGAGCCGCCCGCGCCTGAAAGGCGAGCCGATACGGTGCCTTTGAATTTACTGATACGGGAAACCCGACTGGAAAACGGTGAGGTCACTTTCACGGATATAAAACGCTCCAGTGAGCCTGTTGTATTTACTGCGTTTTCCGGAAGCATCTCAAATTTGACGACGGGAAATAATTTTGGCGCTGCCTTTAATCTGACGGCGTCAATAGCCGGCGAAAGCCCGCTGGAAGCGGCAGGCCAATTCGACCAAAGGGACGCCCTGAACGGAACGGCGCGACTGCGTTTGGATAAACTCAGCTATCGGTATTTGACACCTTATATGTTTCATCTGCTTGGGCGCGCTGCTGATGCAGGCACAGCTTATATGGACATGGATATCGCCGTTGCCGACGATATGCTGGAAGGGACTTTGTCACTTGTATTTGACCAATGGAAATGGGGGGCGAAAAACCCCGATTTTGATGCTGACCCTGCTCCGGTCCGTAAGGCCTTTAATTTGCTGGAGGGCAAGGGCGGGCGTGTGCGGATGACCATTCCGGTTGAAGGCAATCTTGCCGAGCCGACATTCAAACTGGATGCTGTTGTTCGCCGGGCAACCCGCAAGGCAATCGGCGGTATTGTTGGAGCCCCCTTCAAATTGCTTGGCAGCCTTATTCCCGGTGGTAAAAGCGACCTCGACCTGGACAAGATAGAGTTTGCTCCGGGGTCCGCTGACCTGACGCCTCTGGATCGCTCTAAACTGGATGCGCTTGCAGCTGCGATGACTCTGCGACCGCAGCTAAAACTGCGAATAGACGGCGTGGCAGTTGCGACGGTCGATCAGCCAGAAACCGAGAGCGGCGAGCAGAGCGCTGCAGATGGGGGCGACGGGTTGATGGACTTGGCCAATCGCCGCGCGCTGGCGGTGCGAAACCTGCTGGTGGCCGCTGGCGTCGATGAAGGCCGCCTGTCGATTGTTATTGTGCCTTTAGCCGACACAGAAAAGCGAAAAAAACAGGTTGTCCGGCTGGAGATTAGCGAATGAACACGCCTGTCGTTGACCTTGAAAGGTGAATAAGTTTGTACCGGCAAATAATTATTTCAATGAATTGGCTGGACGCTATGTGATGTAAACGCCAGACATATCTTTACTTCAACCCTAGTTCCTTGAGTATCGCGGCGGTATCCGCGCCTTTCCTGGCGGCCCCGCTGCTGATTTCAGGCTCGGTGCGCGAGAATTTTGGTGTCGGCGCGGGTTGCGTTAACCCGTCTACTTCCACAAAGCTTTCGCGAGCGACGTTATGCGGGTGCTTGTGGGCTTCCCAGAACGGCAGAATGGGGGCGAAGCAAGCGTCGGTGCCAGCAAGCAGTCCCTGCCACTGGGCTGAGGTTTTTGTTTTGAACAGGTCAGCCAGCTCGGCTTTAAGGCGCGGCCATTCGCGTGGGTTCATGTGGTTTTCCAGCCAACTGGCATCCAGCCCGGTTTTCTCAATAAACACTTGCATGAACTGCGGCTCAATCGCGCCGAAACTGACAAACTCGCCGTCGGTGGTCTCGAACGTACCGTAAAAATGCGCGCCGCCGTCCAGCATGTTAACCCCGCGCCCCTCGCCCCACAGGCCGCTTGCCATCAATGAGTGGAACAGCGACATCAATGCTGCTGATCCCTCGACCATGCTGGCATCAACAACCTGGCCCTTGCCCGATTGTTGCGCCTCCAGCAGCGCGCACACCAACCCAAACGCCAGCATCATGGCACCGCCGCCGTAGTCACCCACCAGATTCAGCGGCACCGTGGGCGGTGTGCCCGTCGGGCCAATGGAATGCAGTGCGCCTGACAACGCAATATAGTTGATGTCGTGGCCGGCAGTGTTTGCCAGAGGGCCGGTTTGGCCCCATCCGGTTATGCGGCCATACACCAGTTTGGGGTTAACCGCGGCAACGGCGTCCGGACCAAGGCCCAGCTTTTCCATCACGCCGGGGCGGTAGCCTTCAAACAGGGCGTCAGCGGTTTCGCAAAGCTTCAGGAAAGCGGTTTTTCCCTCGTCGGACTTCAGGTCCAGCTCGATCGAGCGTTTGCCGCGCCGGTTTATATCAACCGTCAGGGCAAGCAGACCCGAACCAGCCCGGTCAACGGCGATCACCTCCGCGCCCATGTCGGCGAACATCATGCCGGCAAACGGGCCGGGGCCGATGCCAACAACCTCAATGATGCGATATCCAGATAGGGGTCCCAATTTTCTCTCTTTCGGCACTACTTACTTATTGATGTTATTTACTTCGGGGCCATGCGCGCGGCGGCGTCCATGCGAATAGTCTCACCGTTAAGATAGGCGTTTTCAACGATATGGCCAGCCAGCTTGGCATATTCTTGCGGTTTGCCTAGTCGTTTGGGGAAGACAACCTGCTGGGTCAGGCTCTCAACCGCTGCTTCGGGCAGGCCGTCAAACAGCGGTGTGTGGATGAAACCGGGGGCGATGGTCATCACCCGAATGCCCTGGCGGGCAAATTCGCGGGCGGTTGGCAGAGTCATGCCAACGATGCCGCCCTTGGACGCCGCATAAGCCGCTTGTCCGATTTGGCCCTCAAAGGCTGCAACCGATGCTGTGTTGATAATAACGCCGCGCTCGCCGTCCGCGCCGGGTGCGTTCCTGGCCATCGCCTGCGCGGCTTCGGCCAGCACATTGAAGCTGCCGATCAGGTTAACGCCGACCACCCGGCGGAAATGGTCCATGGTATGGCGGTTGCCCTCCCGGTCCAGCACTTTCTCGGGGTTGCCGATGCCAGCGCAGTTCACTGCCACATCAAGGCTGCCAAACCTGGACAAGGCAACCCCCACCGCGGCCTTTACGTCTGCCTCGCTGGTGACATCGGTGCGTACGTATTCGGCCGCATCGCCCAACTCTTTCTCCAGCGCAAAGCCTAGGTCGTCATTGACATCAACAATGATGGCATTGGCACCGCCCTTTACAAATGCTGTTACGGTTGCGCGACCAAGGCCCGAAGCCCCTCCTGTCACCAAAACGGTTTTGCCTTTAATGTCCATCATGTGTCTCCGGTGAAATCATATGTTTAAATTTGCGCGACCATAGGCGATGGCCCGGACTGGCGGCAAGAAACAATATCTGCCGCGGCCAATATTTTGATTTATCGAAGGGCCAATTGGACGGACCGAAATTACCTGCATCCGCAAGCGATCATAATATTGTGATGCTTCTCATTGGCTGTTAAAGCTTGGTAATCCGCAGACAAGCCCCATATCGCTGTTTCGGGTCGCTGTCTCGGGGCACACGCCTTGTTGACCAATGGCATTGCAAATACCTGGAGATACTAGATGGATTATGATTACGACCTGTTTGTTATTGGTGCTGGCTCTGGCGGCGTACGCGCCAGCCGGATTGCATCGGGTTTTGGGGCCAAGGTTGCTGTGGCAGAAGAGTTCCGGGTCGGCGGTACCTGCGTTATCCGGGGCTGTGTGCCCAAGAAGCTGCTGGTTTATGCGTCTCATTTCGGGGAAGACTTTGAAAGCGCACGCGGTTACGGTTGGGACGTGGGTGAAAGCTCGTTCAGCTGGGAAACACTGATCGCGCGCAAGGACGTTGAGATTGACCGGTTGAACGGTCTCTACATTAAAAATTTGGAAGCCGCAGGCGTTGAAATTATCAATGGCCGCGCCACGGTAGAAGGCCCCAACAGTGTTCGGGTCGGCGATAATGTCATTACAGCCAAAACCATTCTGGTGGCAACCGGCGGATGGCCAACATTGCCCGATGTGCCGGGCATCGAGTATGCGATCACTTCCAACGAAGCGCTGCATCTGGATAGTCTACCTGAAAGCATAGTTGTTGTGGGCGGCGGGTATATTGCGGTTGAATTTGCCGGTATTTTCAATGGTATGGGCTCGCGCGTGACCCAGCTGTATCGTAGCGAGCAGATACTGCGTGGCTTTGACGACGAAATCCGTGCCCGCTTGCATGACGAGATGATCAAAAAAGGCATCGACCTAAGGACGCATGTCAATATTACCTCGATCACCAAAACCGGCGATGGACTTCGGCTGACCCTTACAGATGGTAGCGAGCTCACGACCAAAGCAGTGATGTACGCCACGGGCCGGGCACCTAATACCAGGGATTTGGGGTTGCATGAAGCTGGTGTCGCGTGTGACGAAAAGGGTGCCATCATTGTGGATGCCTATAGTAAGACCAATGTCGACAATATCTATGCCGTTGGTGATGTAACCGACCGGGTTGCGCTGACGCCGGTGGCAATCAAGGAAGGCCACGCCTTTGCGTTGACAGTGTTTGGCGACACACCTACGTCGCCAGAGCATGACGCAATTCCGACAGCGGTGTTCTCGCAGCCACCGATTGGCACCGTGGGTTGCAGTGAATCAGAGGCCCGGGCCACTTACGGCGAGATCGAAGTATACACATCTGACTTCAAGCCGATGAAACACACGCTTGGCGGGTCGGACGAACGGGCCTTCACCAAACTGATTGTTGATAAAGCGACAGACCGGGTTGTTGGTGCGCATATGTTGGGTTTGGATGCCGCTGAAATTATCCAGGGCATTGGCATTGCGGTGAAGGCAGGACTTACCAAGGCGCAGTTTGATCAGACTGTCGCAGTGCACCCTTCTAGTGCAGAAGAGTTTGTTTTGATGAGAAATCCGCGATCTTGAACGAATTTAGTGAACATTTTAGAATGTAATTCTAAAATAAATTTATATTAAGCATTAAGACAGAAAATATATGTCGTTTTGAGCCTATCATACAGTGTAAGGATTGCCTCTGCCAGAAAAGCAGCATATGTAGGATAAACGCGCGATAGGGTTGCTTGCGGCGTGGAATTGGGAAGCGAAGGACGTTAAAGAATGACATCAGAAATTCAGGTGTTGGAATCAGCGGTTGTCCGCTTTGCCGGAGACAGCGGTGACGGTATGCAGCTAACCGGCAGCCAGTTCACCAGCTCTACTGCTCTTGAAGGCAGCGATCTGGCAACCTTTCCCGACTTCCCGGCCGAGATACGGGCACCGGTTGGTACTACTTTTGGTGTCTCGGCGTTCCAGATTAACTTTGGTGCGCGCTCGATCAAAACCGTTGGCGATCAGCCTGACGTATTGATTGCCATGAACCCTGCCGCCCTGAAAACCAACCTGGGCAACCTGCGCTCAGGCGGTTTGTTGGTGGTTGACAGCGGTGCCTTTACCAAGCGCAATTTGCAGAAAGCCGGTTACGAGGAAAGCCCGCTTGGCACGCCAATGTTGGACGATTATCAGGTTATTGATCTGGATGTTTCCAGATTAACGCTGGAAGCAGTGAAAGAGTACGGCCTCGGCAACAAGGAAGCGCTGCGCTGCAAAAATATGTGGACGCTGGGGCTGACGTTATGGATGTTTTCGCGCAAACGCGAGCCGGTTGTTGACTGGCTGAACAGGAAATTCGCCAAAAAACCCGAGATTGCCGCGTCGAATGTGGCCGCGCTGAACGCCGGTCATGCTTTCGGTGAAACCGCGGAATTGAATGTTTCGATCAAGCGCTATCAGATTGGCGCCAACAAAACCGAGCCCGGCCTATACCGTACCGTCACCGGCAGTCAGGCGTTGTCGTGGGGCATCGCCGCAGGCGGCGAGCTTGCTGGTCTGAATGTGGTGCTTGGCAGTTACCCGATCACACCGGCATCGCCTATTCTGCATACGCTTTCCGGCATGAAGGAAATGGGCATTGTCACCTTTCAGGCCGAAGATGAAATTGCCGCAATTTGCGCAGCGATCGGCGCGTCTTACGCCGGTTCGCTGGGTGTAACCAGCTCGTCAGGTCCGGGCATTGCACTGAAAATGGAGGCCATGGGGCTTGCCATCTCGACCGAGCTACCATTGGTGGTTATCAACAGCCAGCGCGGCGGTCCGTCCACCGGCCTGCCAACCAAAACCGAGCAATCTGACCTGTATCAGGCCATTTATGGCCGCAACGGCGACGCGCCCCTGCCGGTGATTGCTACCCGCAGCCCGGGTGATTGTTTTGAAGTGGCCATCGAGGCTTGCCGTTTGGCGGTTAAATATATGACCCCGGTAATGCTGTTAACTGACGGTTTTATTGCCAATGCGGCAGAGCCGTGGATGCTGCCTGATCTGGACGCGCTTGAGCCCTTTAAGGTTGAGTTCGCCGAAACACCGGGCGAGGGCGAAACCTACAATCCGTTCAAGCGCGACGAGACGACACTGGCGCGTAATTGGGGAATTCCGGGCGTGCCGGGCACCGAGCACCGTATCGGCGGCATCGAGAAAAGCTTTGATACCGGCCATATTTCCTATGACGCGGACAATCACCAAAAGATGACCGATACCCGCTTTGCCAAAATTGACGGCATCGCAAACGATATTCCATTGCAGAATATAGAGCAGGGCGAAGAAGGCAGCACGCTTGCGGTTGTTGGCTGGGGTTCTACCTTCGGGCCAATTTCCGAGGCGGTGAAAGCCGCGCGCGCAGACGGTCTGAGTGTTAGTCATATTCATATCAAATACCTCAATCCGTTCCCGCGCAATCTGGGCACGCTCTTGAAGGGGTATGATAAAATATTGGTGCCGGAAATGAATGCCGGGCAACTGAAAACGGTGCTCAGGGACAAATTCCTGATCGATGCAAAGCCGCTCAATCAGGTTTCTGGACTACCGTTCAAAATTATTGACATATTATCGGCGATACGCGCCGAAGTTGGCGCACCAGATACAGGCGTGCCAAATACAGATGTAAAGGGAGCATAGGCCATGAATGAGATGACAGCCCCCGCTCAGAAGCTAACGATCAAGGATTTCACCAGTGATCAGGAGGTGCGTTGGTGCCCGGGTTGCGGTGACTATGCGATCCTGAAATGCATGCAGCGTACCTTGCCCGAGCTGGGCGCAACCCGTGAAAACACAGTGTTCGTGTCCGGTATCGGCTGTTCCAGCCGCTTTCCATACTATATGGACACATACGGTTTTCACACCATTCATGGCCGTGCGCCAGCGGTGGCGACAGGGGTCAAGCTTGCCAACCCCGAGCTGGATGTATGGATGATCACCGGCGACGGTGACGGGCTTTCGATCGGCGGCAACCACATGATGCACGTGCTGCGGCGCGACGTGGACATCAACATCCTGCTGTTCAACAACAAGATTTACGGCCTGACCAAGGGACAATATTCGCCCACATCGGACCCCGGCACAAAGGCACCGTCCACGCCGCAGGGCTCTATTGATTCGCCGATGAACCCGATCAGTTTTGCGCTGGGGTCGGGCGCGCGCTTTGCTGCCCGCACAGTTGATACCGCGCAGAAGCATATGCCCGGTGTATTCACCCGGGCGCATGGTTTCAAGGGCGCGTCCTTTGTTGAAATTCTGCAAAATTGCATTGTTTACAATGACGCCACCTGGGCCGATGTTACGGCCAAGCCGGTTGTGAAAGACAAGCAGCTTTTGTTGGAGGACGGCGAGAAAATGATCTTCGGCGCTGAGGATAACAAGGGCATTCGCTTCAACGCCCGGACCTTCGAGCTGGAGGTTGTCACCATCGGTGAGAGCGGCATCACGGACGGTGATATCCTGACCCACGACGAGAGCAATCTGCAACTGGCGCGCATGCTGGCCGAACTGGGTGCAAACCCCGGCGAGCCCATGGCCATGGGTGTGCTGTATGCTGATCCCGCTGAAACCACATACGCCGATGCGGTTCATGCCCAGGTCGATGAATATAAGGGCAAGCGAAGCCTCAAGGACATGATCTATTCCGGTCAAACCTGGAAAGTGCAATAGCAGATGTCATGACCACAGACGGTCAGCGCCACTGGACGGATGTTTATCAGAATAGAGCCACGGATGCGGTCAGCTGGTATCAGGCCGATCCACATCTTTCGCTTGCCCTAATTCAGAAAGCCGTACCTGAGACAACGGCCGCTGTCCTTGATGTCGGAGCGGGTGGGTCGGTGCTCGTTGACCGGTTGCTGGATGCGGGTTACAGCGATATCAGTGTGCTTGATATTGCCGCACCGGCGTTGGCTCAGGCCAAGGCGCGCCTGGGCGGTCGGGCCTCAAAGGTTCGGTGGTATGAGGCGGACGTAACGGCGTTTACACCGCCGCAACAATACGATCTGTGGCATGACAGGGCAGCTTTCCATTTCCTGACCGAAGATGCGGCGCAGCAACGGTATGTGGCCCATCTGCGGGCGGCCTTGAAGCCGGGCGGCGCTCTCGTGATCGCAACATTTGCCGTGGGCGGACCCGAGAAATGTAGTGGGCTCGACATTGTGCAATATGACACTATGCGTATGCAGACGGTGCTAGGTTCGGCTTTCATATTGCGCGAACATCATGAGGAAAACCATGAAACCCCCGGGGGCAGTATTCAAAAATTCGCCTACTTCCTGTTTCGCTATCAACCCTGAAGGGTAGATATGGCGTCGCCATTCAGGGGTTGGCCGATAAAGTCGGCTGCCGGACAGCAGCCTTGCTCGCATCCCCACCGCCTTGCAGCCAGATCAAACATTTCTTCGCGGCCTTTCGTTCAAATCCTTGCCGGGCGGTTTTTTCTCGGCTATAGCCCATAGCTGATGGTGCCCTTCGGGGCTAAGAGGAAACATGGTGCGGCACTCTTGCCAATGCCATGACTGTACCCGCAACTGTATGCGGCGAGCCTTGATCACCTATGCCACTGGATGCCCCTCGTATTCTTACTGGGGAGGAACACCGGGAAGGCGTGATCAACCGGCTTCGACCCGCAAGTCAGGAAGCCTGCCATCAGGTCGTCGATCCCTTGGCCGGGTAAGCCTGATGGGGCGGGTATTCCGTACCGGCGATGCTTTTAAGTGTTGCTGTGTGCTGGGGTTTTCCGTCTGATCACCGTTTCCACACAGTTTATTTTTTGAACCCAAGGCCATGTGCCTTGTTATGTGTGGACTGTTTAATGACCAACAAAACTATTCTCTCAATATTACCCCTGGGCACTGCGGTGCTTCTATCCTTGCCGGTGTCGGCGGATGACATTGAAACTATTGAAGTGACTGCAACCCGCACGCCGCTTTCTGTAGTGGATATCGCCAGTTCCGTTACCATCATCAGCGCAGAAGATATCGCCAAGCGCCAGACCTTCTCACTGCCGGACCTGTTGAACACCCTGCCGGGTATCGCTGTTGCCCGCGCGGGCAGCGTCGGCGGCCAGGCGCAGCTTCGTCTGCGTGGCGGCGAGGCTAACCAGACCCTCGTGCTGATCGACGGCGTCCAGATCAATGACCCTGCCGCTGGCGACGAGGTTCAGTTTGAACTGCTGTCCACCACCGAGATTGAGCGCATTGAGGTTATCCGCGGTCCGCTCTCCAGCGTGTGGGGCAGTGATGCGGTTTCCGGTGTGATCAATATCATCACCAAAAAAGGCGAGGGCGATTTGAGCGTGCGCACCAACGGTGAAGCAGGCGCTTTTGGCACCTACCGTTTTGGCGGCAGCATCGGCGGCGCCAGTGAAAAAGCCAACTTCCGGCTTGGCGCCAGCTATTCAGATAGCGAAGGCACCAATGTTTCCCGTCCAGTGGACGAGATAGGCGATGAGAAGGACGGATTCCGTGCGGTAACCGTTAACGCAACCGGGGGCTACAAACCATCTGCGACCAGCAACCTGTCTTTCTCGCTGCGTCACACAGATGCCCGTAACGACTTTGACAGCACTGATTTTACCACCGGTTTTCCTGCCGACAGTGACCGGGTGACCAACACCGCCAAAACTTCTGTGTCTGTGGGCGGAGAGTTCCAGCTGTTTGAGGGCAGGGTGATCCAAAGCGCGCGCGTAACGTATCTGGACACGGAAATTGCCAACCTGTCAGACGGTGTTGCCAGCGGCGCAACCCTTTCGCAGCGCTGGGGCTTTTACGCCGATAGCCGGATCAAGCTGTCGGGCGGCCACAACCTGACTCTGGCTATCGATCATGAGAACACTGATTTTTCCCAGCGCGGGCCCGCGTCCTTCTTCGGCGATCCCAACCAGGACCAAAACAGTAGTATCACCGGATATGTCGCCGACTATGTTGGCAATTTGGGTGACACCGTTACCCTGACAGGCAGCTTGCGCTATGACGACAACGACCAATTCGCCAATGCAACCAGCTGGCGCGGCGGTGTTGTTTATAAATTTACTGGCACCGGCACCCGCCTGTACGGCAACGTGGCGCGCGGCCAAAAGGCACCCACTTTCATCGAATTATTTGGCTTTTTCAGCGACAGTTTCATCGGCAACCCCAATTTGACGCCTGAGCGGTCCATTGAGTGGGAATTCGGCGTTTCGCATGTGGCGCTGGACGGAAAGCTTTCGCTCGATGCCTCCTATTTCACTGCTCGGCTGGAGAACGAGATTAATGGTTTTGCCTTCGACCCGGTAACCTTCGCCTTCACCGCAGAAAACCGCGACGGGGAAAGCAAGCGTGACGGCTTTGAAGTATCGGCGGCATTTGCGGTCAACGACCAACTGGATGTGGCAGTAAACTACGCTTATCTGGACGCCGTGGAGCCAGACAGTTCCGGCGGTTTCACCCGCGAGCTGCGCCGCCCCAAAAACAATGCGTCGCTGTTTGTGGATTACCGCCCCAGCGAACGGGTTGGTCTAACGATTGATGCCAACTATGTGGGTTCGGCGCTTGATATCTTCTTCCCGCCGTTCCCCGAGCCGTCTCAAACCGTCACGCTGGATGACTATCTGCTGGTCAGTATTGGCGGCACCTACCAGATCAATGAACGTATCAGTCTCTATAGTCGTGTCGAGAACCTACTTGATGAAACATACGAAAATCTGTTTGGTTTCAATACACCTGGCATCGGTGCCTACGCCGGGTTCCGGGCAAACTTTTAAATGGGTCAAACTTTTAAAGGAGGGTAACCATGAAGATATTCCTCGTGGCATTTGCGGTGGTGGCACGGTTGGTGCCCCACCCATGGAACCTTACCCCGGTCGGCGCATTTGGCCTTTTTGCCGGTACAAAAATGAGCTTGCGCCAAGCCTGGTTAGTGCCAATTGCCGCCCTTCTGGTCAGTGACTTGATCACAGGCTTTTATAGCCTGACAGTCATGGCCGGAGTTTATTTGGGCTTTGCTGCCGCGCCTTTTATCGGACGCTTCCTCATCCGCGACGACGAAAGTGCGGTGCAAATTCTGGGTGCTGTCGGCGTTAATGCAGTGGTGTTTTTTCTGCTGTCCAACTTCGCTGTGTGGGCGGCGGGCTATTACCCGCCAACGCTGGAAGGGCTGATCGCCTGCTATATTGCCGGGTTGCCTTTCATGGGCATATCCGCGCTTGGGGACAGCTTTTACTGTGCCCTTTTGTTCGGCGGCCAAGCGGCTTTCAGACGCATGTATCCGGGCATTGAGTTGGACGGAAAGCGCCTGTGAAAATCGTTTCGCTTTTGCCCAGTGCCACCGAAATAGTGGCGGCGTTGGGCGCGGCAGACTGCCTTGTCGGCGTCTCTCATGGCTGTGATTACCCGGCTGATATTGTCGGATTGCCGGTGGTTACCAGTTGCGTCGTGCCAAAAGAGGCTAACAGCCTTGAGATCGACACAGTGGTTCGCACGCAGCTGGAAGACAGCGCCGCGCTTTATGCCATCGACACCGGCTTGTTGGCAGGGTTGGCCCCCGATGTATTGGTGACCCAGGCGCTGTGTGATGTGTGTGCGGTGTCTGGCGTAGAGGTAGAAGCCGCCGTGGCGGCGCTGCCGGGCAGCCCGACTGTTGTTAATATGGAACCCTTTTCCCTGAGTGACGTGATCGAAACCGTTGGGCATTTGGGCGGGGCGCTCGGGCTGGAAGAAAAAGCAGACGACGTTGTGGAAGTGTTGCGGGCGCGCATTGATGCGGTTGCGGCGCGGACCGAAGCGCAGGTGTGCTACCGCCCCAAAACCATTGTGCTGGACTGGATCGACCCACCGTTTGTGTCTGGCCACTGGATGCACGACCTGATCGACCTGGCGGG
>JAJFIT010000071.1 GCA_021774775.1 Alphaproteobacteria bacterium
CGCGGGGAAAAACTGGTCATGGAATACTCCTAACTTCAGGCCTTAAGCCTATACGTCTTTAGTGGTGTCTTTGCCGGATGCACTGTCACTGTCCAATGTTTCCAAAACAACGGTGTCATTGGTATAAACACAAATATCTGACGCAATAGACATGGCCTTCCTGGCAATTTCCTCGGCGGACAGCTCCAGGTCATACAGCGCGCGGGCTGCGGCGAGGGCAAAATTACCGCCCGAACCAATGGCCACAACCCCGTGCTCGGGCTCGATAACATCGCCGTTGCCGGTGACCACCAGGCTGGTGTCTTTATCCACCACAATCAACATGGCCTGTAATTGCCGCAGATATTTGTCGGTTCGCCAGTCTTTGGCCAGCTCGACACACGCGCGCGCCAATTGGCCCGGATGGCGCTCCAGCTTGGCTTCCAGGCGCTCAAACAGAGTGAAGGCGTCTGCCGTTGCGCCCGCAAACCCGGCGATTACCTTACCGCCAGCCAGGCGGCGCACCTTGCGCGCATTGGTTTTCATAACTGTGTCGCCAGCGGACACTTGCCCGTCGCCAGCGATGACAACATTTTTACCTTTGCGAACGCTGCATATGGTGGTCATGGGCTGATATTCCTAAACAATTGATGTCGTTACACAGATGATTGCATATATGGCCTGCGGGTCGGGGTTGCAAGTTACCCGGCACAATTGGCGGCATTTCACAGTTATTTCATATAAAAACCTCAAGAAAAGGCTCGCAGAGCCCATGAAAACTGCGTATTAGCATGGGCGATAAAGCGTTTAGCGATTTCGAACGCCTGATTGTGGCCGCCCGATTGCGGCTGGTTGGAGGAGTGAGTGATATGCGCACCGCATCCATGGAGCGAAAAACCAAGGAAACCGAGATTTCTGTCGAACTGAATATCGACGGAACCGGCCAGTATGACATCGGGACCAGCATCGGTTTTCTCGATCATATGCTGGAGCAGCTATCGCGCCACTCACTGATGGATCTGAAAGTGCGCGCCGCAGGCGACCTGCACATTGACGGTCACCATACCACGGAAGACTGCGGCATTGTCATCGGCCTGGCGATCAAAAAAGCCCTGGGCGACATGACCGGCATCACCCGCTATGCGTCGGCGCTTATTCCCATGGACGAAACCCTGTCGCGCGCCGCAATGGATATTTCCGGTCGGCCATTTCTGATATGGAAGGTGAAATTCCCCCGCGAAAAAATCGGCGAGATGGACACAGAATTGTTCGAGGAATTTTTCCGTGCCTTCGCTTTCGGCGCGGGCATGACCCTGCATGTGGAAAATATATACGGCGGCAACAGTCACCATATTATCGAAAGCTGCTTCAAGGCAACGGCGCGCGCACTCAGGGATGCCACCACTATCGATGCCCGCAAGGCAGACGCTGTCCCTTCCACCAAAGGCACGCTTGGCGGCAGCCTTTAGGGTCAGGGCCCAATAATTTGAAGTACCCAGCAAGAGCTGATTTTTTCAGCGAACAGACTGAAAAGCGATGGAGTATTGATATACTTCAAGCTTGTCAGCCGTCTTCGCTGGAATTAGTAGCCTTGCCCTTCGGGTTCAGGTCCAGAGGGAAAGCCGGTGCGTCAACAAGACTTGAAAAGAGGGCCACTCTTGTCTACGCCTGTTTCCTTCCGGTTTCCCTCTGGACCTGAACTGGGCGAAACCATATTAATGGGCCCTGACCCTAAGCTCTAAACGCGGAGATTTTCATGGTAGAGACTGTTGCCATTGTTGATTATGGCTCCGGTAACCTGCGGTCGGCGGAAAAGGCTTTTGCTCGCGCAGCTGAGGCTGGGCAGCCTGCAACCATTACCGTGACCAACGACGCTGAGGTTGTGCGCGGCGCAGACCGGATCGTGCTACCGGGCGTCGGCGCCTTCGGCGACTGTATGGCTGGCCTGTCTGCCATCGATGGAATGGTGGATGCGCTAACCGAGGCCGTGATCAAACGCGGCACACCGTTTTTCGGCATTTGCGTTGGCATGCATCTGATGGCAGAGAAGGGCTTTGAGCACGGCGAGCACAGAGGTTTGGGCTGGCTACCGGGCGCGGTTAAACCGCTGGAGCCCAGCGACAAGACGCTTAAAATACCGCACATGGGCTGGAACACTGTTCAGCTAACCGATGCAGGGTTCACGCACCCGGTAGCAACCACGCTGGGTGCAGACGACCACGCTTATTTTGTCCATAGTTACCAAATGCAGCTTGCCAGACCGGACGGGCCGGATGCATTGCTAGGCTCTACTGATCACGGCGGGCCGGTAACCGCCATCGTCGGCCGGGACAATATGATTGGCACCCAGTTTCACCCGGAAAAAAGCCAGGCCGTTGGCCTTAAACTCATAACCGCGTTTCTGGAGTGGCGGCCATGATCACCCTTTACCCGGCCATTGACCTCAAGGACGGCAACTGCGTGCGCCTTTTCAAGGGCGACATGAAGGCGGCAACCGTGTTCAGTAACAACCCGGCGGCGCAGGCCAAGGCGTTTGTGAAGGCCGGGTGCAAGTGGTTACATCTGGTGGACCTGAACGGTGCTTTCGCCGGCGAGCCGGTAAACGGCGCCGCAGTAGACGCCATTCTTGCGGCAACAGACGTGCCGGTGCAGCTGGGCGGCGGTATCCGCGACATTGCCACCATGGAGCGCTGGATTGACAAGGGTCTGTCGCGGTTGATCCTCGGCACGCTTGCGGTGAAAAACCCGGCATTAGTCAAAGAAGCCTGCAAACTGTTCCCCGGTAAAATCGCGGTTGGCATCGATGCGCTGGGCGGCAAGGTTGCGGTTGAAGGCTGGGCCGAAGCCAGCGAATTGGGCGTGATCGAGCTGGCTAAAAAATTTGAAGATGCAGGCGTGGCGGCGATCATCCACACCGATATAGACCGGGACGGCACTCTTGCCGGTGTTAACGCCGACGCCTCGTCCGCATTGGCGGCTGCGGTTGCCGTTCCTGTCATCGCGTCTGGCGGGGTCAAGGACCTGTCAGATATCTCGCGCGTTGCAGCTACCGGTAACCTGGAAGGGGTTATCACCGGGCGCGCCATCTATGACGGCGGCATGGACCTGAAAGCCGCACTTGCAATAGCGGCGGGAGAGCCAATAGCTGCTGGAGTGACAGGGTGCTGAAGTCCCGCATCATACCCTGCCTTGATGTGAAAGACGGCCGGGTGGTCAAGGGCGTTAACTTTGTTGATCTGGTTGATGCCGGTGACCCGGTTGAGCAGGCGCGCGTGTATGACCAAGCTGGCGCTGACGAGCTGACATTCCTTGATATCACGGCCAGTTCCGACCGGCGCGACATTCTGTTTGATGTAGTCAAACGAACCGCAGAGCAATGCTTCATGCCGCTAACGGTTGGCGGCGGCGTGCGCGGTGCGGACGATGTGCGCAAGCTTTTGTTGGCCGGGGCTGACAAGGTGTCGGTCATGACAGCGGCGGTTAAAAACCCGGCAATAATCAGCGAATTGGCAGAGAAGTTTGGTTCGCAGTGCATCGTCGTCGCTGTCGATGCCAAGCAGGTCTCCGCGTGCAAATGGGAAGTTTTCACCCACGGTGGCCGCACGCCAACCGGGCTGGACGCTGTTGATTACGCGGCACAGGCCGCCGAGCTGGGTGCGGGCGAAATTTTGCTGACCAGCATGGACCGTGACGGCACGCGCGAAGGTTTCGACGTAGACCTAACCCGCACCATTGCGGACCGGGTGCAAGTGCCGGTTATTGCCTCCGGCGGTGTTGGCACGCTTGATCATTTGGTTGCAGGCGTTCGCGATGGCCACGCATCAGCGGTACTTGCAGCCTCGATTTTTCATTTCGGAGAGCATACAATCGGTGAGGCCAAGGCCCACATGCGAGAGGCGGGCATCGCGGTAAGGGAGGTGGATTAATGACATCAACAGCGGACATTCTGGCAAAACTGGAAGCGACCCTGCGCGACCGCAAGCATGCCGACCCGGCAACAAGCTATGTGGCAAAATTATATGCAAAGGGCGACCGGAAAATTGCCCAGAAGGTGGGCGAGGAAGCAGTAGAGACAGCAATGGCGGTTGCCGCCGATAATAACGGTGAGATC
>JAJFIT010000072.1 GCA_021774775.1 Alphaproteobacteria bacterium
CGAGATGGTTATGCCGGGTGACAATGTGAACCTGACAGTTGAGCTGATTGCTCCTATCGCCATGGAAGAAGGCCTGCGCTTCGCGATCCGCGAAGGTGGCCGTACCGTGGGTGCAGGTGTCGTCGCTAAAATTATCGAATAATGAAACAACGGCGCTGAGTACAGTCTCAGTGCCGCTTCTTTTTTAAGGTGTAAGATCAATGGAAGCGCAAAATATTCGCATCCGCCTGAAGGCTTTTGACCACCGTGTGCTTGACCAGGCAACCGGTGAAATCGCCAATACGGCAAAGCGTACGGGCGCACTGGTTCGCGGGCCTATCCCGATGCCAACCAGGATCGAAAAATTCACAGTTCTTCGTTCACCGCATGTGAACAAGAAGGCACGTGAACAATTCGAAATACGCACGCACAAACGCTTGCTCGATATCGTTGACCCAACTCCGCAAACAGTTGACGCGCTGATGAAGCTCGATCTGTCTGCTGGTGTTGACGTCGAAATCAAACTGCAAGGATAAGACCCATGCGTACAGGTTTGGTAGCAAAAAAATTAGGTATGACCCGCGTCTTTAATGACAAGGGCCATCATGTACCTGTCACTGTTTTGCAGCTGGAAGGCTGTCAGGTGGTTGCACAGCGTACAATGGAAAAAGATGGATACACGGCTCTGCAACTCGGCGCCGGTACCCGCAAGGTTAAGAATGTAACCAAAGCCCAGCGTGGCCACTTCGCTAAAGCTGAAGTTGAACCAAAAGCAAAGTTGGTTGAATTTCGCGTCGGTGAAGACGGCCTCGTTGATGTTGGTGCAGAACTGACGGCAGATCACTTTGTGCCGGGCCAATTTGTTGATGCCGTTGGCACCAGCTAGGGTAAAGGTTTTGCCGGTGCGATGAAGCGCCACAACTTCGCTGGTCTTCGGGCGTCACACGGCGTGTCAATTTCTCACCGTTCACATGGTTCTACCGGTCAGTGTCAAGACCCGGGCCGCGTGTTCAAGGGCAAGAAAATGGCCGGTCACATGGGTGACCATCGTGCGACAGTTCAAAATCTTGAAATTGTTGAGGCACGTGCTGACGAAGGCCTGATTTTGGTAAAGGGCGGCTTGCCTGGTTCCAAGCAGGGTTGGGTTCTGATTTCAGACGCTGCCAAAAAAGCTGCACCAGCAGAAGCACCGATGCCAGCTGCGTTCCGCATGCCAGGCAAAGCTGAAGAGGCCGCCGCTGAGGCGCCTACAGAAGCTTTGGCAGAAGCACCGGCTGAAGCTGCGGATGCTGCAGAAAAAGGCGAGGAATAAGTCATGAAGACGAATGTCCTTACATTAGACGCCAAGAAAGCCGGCGACATCGACCTGGATGAGGCTATCTTCGGCGTAACAGCACGCGCAGACATCCTGCACCGTGTTGTTAACTGGCAGTTGGCCAAGCGCCGCGCTGGAACGCACGCTGTGCAGTTCCGCTCGGATGTATCCCGCACGGGTGCTCGCTTTGGTCGTCAAAAGGGTGGCGGTACAGCCCGCCACGGTGCGCGTAGTGCCAACATCTTTGTTGGTGGTGGTCGTGCATTTGGCCCAATCCCTCGGGATCACGGCTACAGCCTGCCAAAGAAAATTCGCAAGCTTGGCTTGAAGAGCGCGCTCTCTGCCAAACAAGCGAGTGGTAAAATCATTGTTGTGGATGCTGCAGAGCTGAAAGACGGTAAAACCCAGGAACTTCAGGCAAAGCTTGAAAAACTTGGTTTGACCAATGCTTTGTTCCTGGACGGTGCGGAAGTGAACGAAAACTTCCTGCGTGCCGCTCAGAACATCCCCAACGTCGATGTGCTGCCAACTCAGGGTGCCAATGTTTACGACATTCTTCGTCGTGACACGCTGGTTCTGACCAAGGCGGCCGTTGCGCAGCTCGGGGAGAGGCTCAAATGACTTCATTAAGAAACTATGACGTTATCCAGAGCCCGGTAATCACCGAAAAAGCAACGCTCGGCTCTGAAAACAACCAAGTGACTTTTAAAGTCGCGATTGATGCGACCAAGCCTGAAATCAAGAAGGCTGTGGAAGCATTGTTCGACGTGAAAGTTACCAAGGTCAACACGCTGCGCCAAGAAGGCAAGATTAAGCGGTTCCGTGGTGTAAAAGGCAAACGTGCCGAATACAAAAAAGCCATGGTTACCCTTGCTGAAGGCAACAGCATAGACGTGACGACGGGGGTTTAACCGATGGCATTAAAGCAATATAGACCAATGACGCCGTCACAGCGCGGCCTGGTTCTTGTTGACCGTGAAGGTCTGCACAAGGGCAAGCCAGTTAAAGCGCTGACTGAAGGTTTGACCAAATCCGGTGGCCGCAATAACACTGGCCGCATCACCGCTCGTCGTATCGGTGGTGGTCATAAGCGTACCTACCGGAAAATCGATTTCAAACGCAGCAAATGGGATATGCCCGCAACTGTGGAACGTCTTGAGTACGATCCAAACCGGACAGCTTTCATTGCGCTTGTTAAATATGAAGACGGTGAGCTTGCCTACATTCTGGCGCCTCAGCGGTTGGCTCCGGGCGATGTTGTTATCGCGTCTGAGAAAACCGATGTGAAGCCAGGTAATGTGATGCGGCTTGCTAACATGCCTGTTGGAACCATCATCCACAATGTGGAGATGAAAGCAGGCAAGGGCGGCCAGATCGCCCGTTCAGCTGGAACGTATGCCCAGTTGATCGGTCGTGACCGTGGCTATGCGCAGCTGCGCCTGAGTTCAGGTGAAGTTCGTGTTGTTCGCGGTGAGTGTGTTGCCACTGTTGGTGCCGTTTCAAACCCTGACAACCAAAACATCAAGCTCGGTAAAGCGGGTCGGAATCGTTGGTTGGGCAAGCGTCCTTCTGTTCGTGGTGTTGCCATGAACCCTGTTGATCACCCACATGGTGGTGGTGAAGGTCGTACGTCTGGTGGTCGTCACCCTGTGACGCCATGGGGCAAGCCTACTAAAGGTAAGCGCACGCGCTCTAATAAAGCAACTGACAAGCTTATCATCCGGTCGCGCCACGAGCGCAAGAAACGTTAAGGAGGCCTTATTATGGCACGCTCTGTATGGAAAGGCCCTTTCGTTGACATGCATCTTCTCAAGAAGGTGGAAGCGGCTCAAGAAAGTGGCAAATCTTCGGTAGTAATTCAGACCTGGTCTCGCCGGTCTACAATTCTGCCTGACTTTGTTGGCATTACATTCAATGTCTATAACGGCAGGAAGTTCATTCCTGTTTATGTGACCGAAGATATGGTTGGTCACAAACTCGGCGAATTCGCTCCGACGCGGACCTACTACGGTCACACGGCGGACAAGAAAGCGAAGAGGAGCTAATCGTGGGTAAGCAATCAGCAAAACGCCAATTGGCGGATAACGAAGCTGTCGCAGTGGCGACCCAGCTTCGTGGCTCACCCCAGAAACTGAATCTGGTCGCAGCCAGCATTCGCGGCATGAAAGTGGAAAAGGCTCTGACATCCTTGAGCTTTAACCGCCGCCGCAGTGCAACAGCTGTTAAATCTGTTCTCGAGTCCGCAATTGCGAACGCCGAAAATAACCATAACCTTGATGTGGATAGCCTGATCGTGGCCGAAGCAACTGTGGGTAAAGCGCTGACCATGAAACGGTTTCGTGCACGTGCCCGCGGTCGTGCAGCCAAGATTGTAAAGCCGTTCGCTCGTCTGCGCATCGTTGTGCGCGAAGTAGAGGAGACTGCATAATGGGTCAGAAAGTAAGCCCAGTAGGTCTACGCCTTGGTGTTAACCGCACCTGGGACTCGCGCTGGTATGCCGAAGGCGATGACTACGGCACCATGTTGCATGAAGACCTTGATATTCGCGCATTCGTCGAAAAAGAGCTGTCACAGGCTGGCATTTCGAAGGTTGTGATCGAGCGGCCGGCTAAAAAATGCCGCGTGACGATCTATTCGGCACGTCCTGGTGTGATCATCGGTAAAAAAGGCGCCGACATCGAGAAGCTCCGCAAGAAAATCGCGGAAAAGACAGCTTCTGAAGTCAGCCTGAATATCGTTGAAGTTCGCAAGCCCGAGATTGACGCGAAATTGATCGCTGACGGTATTGCCCAGCAACTTGAGCGCCGTGTGGCTTTCCGCCGCGCAATGAAGCGTTCGGTTCAAAGTGCGATGCGCCTCGGCGCTGGTGGTATCCGGGTAAACTGTGCTGGTCGTTTGGGCGGCGCGGAGATTGCCCGCACTGAATGGTACCGCGAGGGCCGCGTGCCACTTCACACACTGCGCGCTGATATTGACTATGGCACCGCTGAAGCTCTGACTGCCTACGGCATCTCAGGCATCAAGGTGTGGGTCTATAAAGGCGACATCATGGAACATGACCCAATGGCTCACGAACGTCGTGCAAACGAAGTTCAAAGCCAAGGTGGCCCGTCCCGCCGTTAGGCTGGGGCGATAGATTAGGAGCGACAGACAATGTTGCAACCGAAGCGTACAAAGTTCCGGAAGGCCTTCAA
>JAJFIT010000073.1 GCA_021774775.1 Alphaproteobacteria bacterium
GATAAATTTATCGGATGCATGGATCGCCGTGTGACGCAGATTGCACCTTATATGACCAAAGAGCAGCTGGCCCGGCGTCAGGAAGACATTGACGGTCTTCATAATCAGCGGCGGGATCTGCAGATTAAGTTGAACGAGGCTATCCGGGCATATCGCAGGCAAACCAGCAACAGCTAAGTGCTGTTGATAGCGCAAGAATATTCAGGGGCCATTGGCCCCTTTTTTGTGAGCGTAAGGGCAGGGCGCAAAAGGGATTGAACAAAAGTGGACTGATCAGTCCATTTAATTTGACTTGACCGGGTGTGCGCCCCATTTTCAACCCTTGGGAAGCGATAGAACCAAAAAACAGGGACACCAGCATGTTGGCACAGCGCAACGTTTACGACGAAGAGCACCATATTTTCCGCGATTCAGTCCGCAAATTTTTCCAAACCGAAGCCACGCCGCACGGCAAGGAATGGAGCGACGCCGGACAGGTACCGCGGGAGTTTTGGAACAAGCTGGGTGAAACAGGCCTTTTGTGTCCTCAATTGCCGGAAGAATACGGCGGTGTTGGCGGCGACTACCGGCTGAATTGTATCATTAATGAAGAGCAGGTTTATAACCGGGGCGGCGGTGCAGCTATTGCTGTTCATTCAGACATCGTTGCGCCCTATCTTCTGGAATATGGTTCTGACGATATGAAAGAACGTATTCTGCCTAAAATGGCCACCGGGGAAATGGTTGGTGCGATTGCGATGACCGAGCCCGGTACCGGCAGCGACCTGCAGGGCATGAAAACAACGGCCAAGCTGGACGGCAACCATTATGTGGTTAACGGCTCCAAGACCTTTATCTCCAACGGTCAAAATTGCGACTTTGTTATTGTTGCTTGCAAAACCGATGCGTCGGCAGGGGCAAAAGGCGTTAGCCTGATTGTGGTTGAAGCAGACCGCGAAGGGTTCAGGCGCGGTCGCAATCTGGATAAAATCGGCCAACATTCGTCGGACACATCCGAACTGTTTTTTGACGAGGTCCGGGTGCCAGCCACCAACATGATCGGCCAGGAAGGCGCCGGATTTATGTATCTGATGCAGCAGCTGCCGCAGGAGCGTTTGTCTATCGGCTTTATTGCCATGGCCGGGGCGCAGCGGGCGTTTGATATTACGCTGGATTATGTGAAAGAACGCGAAGCTTTCGGCAAGCCAATTATGCATTTCCAAAATACTCGTTTTAAAATGGCGGAAATGAA
The DNA here is from genome assembly GCA_021774775.1 of Alphaproteobacteria bacterium. GTDB lineage: Bacteria > Pseudomonadota > Alphaproteobacteria > Sphingomonadales > Kordiimonadaceae > Kordiimonas. The sequence continues at coordinate 1,232 of JAJFIT010000073.1, forward strand.
AACTGAACTTGCGGTTGGCTGGGCCTTTGTTGATCAGTGTCTGTCGCGCCACATTAAAGGTGAGCTGGACGCGCAGGGCGGTGCCATGTCCAAATTATGGACCACTGAAATGCAGGGCCGGGTGGTTGACACATGCTTGCAGCTTCATGGCGGTTATGGCTTTATGGCCGAGTATGAGATCGCGCACCACTATACCGACAGCAGAGTGCAGCGCATTTACGGCGGCACCTCTGAAATTATGAAAGAGTTGATCGGCCGCACGCTATAACATGCAGCCGACCTATCCTGTTTAGGCCAGCTTGTGCCATGCCACCCACCAAAGCCGACCACCTAACAGCACCATGGCAGCAAAAAGCCCGGCTGTCAGGCCGTACCAAATGCCGACAGCTCCGTAGGGTGAAGAGCCAAGTATAGCGGCAACCGGAAATCCGATTAGCCAATAGCTGACACCGGAAAGATACATTGGCCAGCGCACATCCTTGAGGCCGCGCAACACCTGGTTTGCCGCGACCTGTGCAGCGTCAAAAACCATGAACGCCCCGGCGATTGGCAGGAACAAGAGCACCAGCTGAATAACCACGGCATTTGCCGGGTCATCGGGGTTCAGGTAAAAGGCTGCCACGCCCATGGGGAACAGCGCGATGACAAGCGCGAGCGCGACGACCGAAAGGGTGGCCGCAACCAGTGTTACCGCTGCGGCCCGCTGGACAGCAGCCCTGTTAGCCGCCCCCTCAGCGAGACCAACGCGCACCGCGCCCGCCATGGAAATGCCCCAGGGTAACATGAAGGCCAGCGCCACCACATTTATCGAAATCTGGTAAGCCGCCACCTCCATAACGCCGATCAGCCCCATCAGGATCACCGCCGAGTTGAACAGCATGCCTTCGAAGATGGTGGTCATGCTGATCGGCCAACCGAGCGCGATAACTTCGCGCAGTCTTGGCCAATCCGACCGCCAGAAATGGTGGAACAAATCGAACGTGGCAGCGCGCTTGTCGACCAGAATATAGACGACAAATATAAAGAATCCGATGGTATAGGACAGCGAGGACGCAATGCCGGCACCAACCAATTCCATGCGCGGGAAACCAAAGTGACCGAAAATAAGAATATAATTCAAGCCAGCGTTGATCAGGGTGGTGATGATGACCAGCGCCAGCGGCACTTTGGTTTTGCCGAGTGCCGCGAGAAAGTTACGCAGTGCCATCGTCGCCAGCGCAAAGGGCCAGCCAACGGTGAGTGCAAGCACATAGTCGGCAGCTTTTGCAGAAACGCTGGGATCCTGGCCCAGTGCCAAGGCTATTGGTCCGGTAAGCGTCAGCGCACCAAGAACAAACGGGGCCATCAAAAAGATTACCCAGATGGCCATGCGCACCGAGCGCCGCACATCGCGTGTATCATTTTGGTCTGCGCCCAGCGCCTGGCTTACCAGCGGTGAGACAGCCATCACTGGCCCGGCCCCGACCATCCAGAGGGCGAAATAAATCACTGTACCAAGCGATGCAGCCGCCAGGTCTTCCGGCGATATACGCCCGATCATCACCACATCAACGGTGTAAACCGCAAATGCAGCCAGCTGCGTCAGTGCCATTGGTACGCCCAGCGACAGCAAACTGTGGGCCTCGCCCTGCCAGTTGTCGGGCAAAATAGTTTTTTGCGGGCTTTGGCCCATCTCTAACGTCGTCATAATGAAAGTTCCGTATTGGTTTTTAGATAAACGCTACGGAAGTGAAGTGAGATGTCCGAGCGCTTTTGAGGGGCTCGGATGAGGCAGGGAGAGGGAGTTACGTCGTCTCAATGTCATTCGAGCATACAGCTACAGCTGTGACCGGGACGGTTGAGCCGGTCGCTAGCGTGCTGATACATGTCGAACAATTGTTCATTGGTTTTCTCTGGTTCTCTATCTTGCGTTGGAGCGCAGGAATAATCGATTTGGATATATTCGTCAATTGATAAACGCCAAATGGCAAACCCGGCGGTTAACCAGGTGGCTATAAAGCCTGTACAATTGTTTGCGGGGCGATTTTCTTCATGCTAGTGGTCGAGCTGATGAATTCAATTGATACCACATAGGGACATACAGGATATGACGCGCAAACAAGTGACACTAAAAACCACGCTGGCACACGGCGAATTTTACTGGGTCACCAATGTGGAAGCCGACAGCGAAGAAGAAGCCATTGTCGCAGCAGAAAACCTGTTCCTGGCCGAGATTGAGCGGATCGAAGATTGGGAGTTTACCGACTTCGACGTCGTCTAACCACACCTCTATTTTTTGCTGGTTATTTAGAAAGCGCCCGCGTACAGGCCCACATAAATACTGCCCCAAACGATGACAATCAGGTTCCCGACCGCACCGATAACGCGGAACGGATGCGGCTTTTCATCGTCCTTTAGAATGCCGACAGATTGCAGCACGCGCGCGGTGAAATAGCCGACAGCTAGCGATGTAAGCATCACAGTTGACGCGCCCAGATATTCCATCGCGGCGATTAACATCAGCGGGATAGGTGCCCATTCGGCCAGGTTGCCGTGGGCGCGGTTTGCGAGCAACAATCGTTTGTCGTCACCCAGCCCGATGTTGGTTTTGGTTTTGCTGCGAGTGGCCCCGACGATGGCACCAAAGACAATATAAAGAATGCCGACAGCGGCAAGCAGGGTTAGCGAAATTGGCATATTATTTTCTCCTGACATA
>JAJFIT010000074.1 GCA_021774775.1 Alphaproteobacteria bacterium
ATTCTGGACCGGTTTGAACTGGCGGTTTGTCTCAAACGGCAGCTTGACTTCATCCACGGATAGAATTTTTATGTATGTATTTAGTTTCCTTAGATGCTTGAGGTACACCAAAAACGTTGCCTAAATGGCACGAGAAATGAAGCAAGATTGCCATTCCACAATACCCAATTAAGGATGCTTTAAATATTAACGGACAAAAGTGATGAAAGTTCAACTAGCGTGCAAGGACGAGATTCCAGATTTGACAAAGTTGATCGCGCGCTCTGCACGAAATTTGTGCAGTAAAGATTATACCGGCGATCAAATTGAAGCCGCTCTTCTCGGTGCCTGGGCGGTCGATACGCAACTTATAGACGATCAGACATATTTTGTATGCGTTGACAATGGTTCGATTATTGGATGCGGCGGCTGGAGTATGAGAGCAACTTTGTTTGGCGGCGATGCTTTTGACAAACGAAATGCCAAATTTTTAGACTCAAAAACGGACAAAGCAAAAATACGGGCCTTCTTTGTTGACCCTGATCACATCGGGCGTGATGTGGGCTTATCGATTTTGCGGCGATGCGAAACAGAAGCACAAAAGGCTGGTTTTACTGCGTTTGAGCTGCTGGCAACCCTAACCGGCGCGCGGTTTTATCGCCGCCACGACTATAAGAGTGAGCCTCAAACGTCTGTCAGACTTGATAAAGATACAACAATTATGTTCGTGCCGATGTCGAAAATGGTCACCCTCCCCTAATGTCGCATAGTCCTCAAAGCTACAACAGTCAGCGGCAAGCTGGATGTGAAGACATCCGGAAAATTGATCACCGATTCTATATCAATGGTTTATTGAGGAACCTACAAAACGAACATAAAATATTCGCCTAATAACGCAGGTTGGCATGAAAGGGTGGCGGCAGGATCAGGTATCAGTTTGCCGTCCCCCACTTCAGTTTTTGCACGCATTGCTTGTATTGCCCGCTCAGCCGCAGCAAATTATCGTGATCATTTGGCTTTGCTGAATATTTCAAAACTGACGTATAATATCTGATAGCCAGAGTATTTTAATTTTTAATTATCAAAAAATGCCCGTAAACAACCGTTTATTGCCAAAAAAATTGTTGCTTTCTTTTGAAAATTGCAGTTAATTTCTCGCGCCGGTAGTGCTTGGCAAGCGAAACAGTAGGCCTAATTTAAAAATAATACCTTAAATTTAGCCGCATGGGTTATTTGGATCTTGCCGGGCGATACTGGGGTTTGGCTGTGTGAATGTTTTCTAGGTTGCGTTGATTTTATATCTTTAGTTTAGGCACTGAAGAATTTGCAAAGATGATAACATTTGGGACGCCGTGGGGAGCATCAGAGAATAATTTCAGGTTGCCCGTGGGGGGCAACGGCCTTCCATTTAAAGGGTACAAGCTCAGTCGCTGGCGTTCGCTGGCATCTTTGGGTCTGATGTCGGGAAGTTATCTAACAATTGAAGTGAAAACGGACCGCTCACAATAAGAAGCATGGCCGCAAATAATCAATAACACAAATAATAAATAACACTAGGGAGACTATATCTATGACGAAAATATCTTTTAGAGGGCATGTCGGGCTGATGACGACCACGGCGTTGCTCAGTGGTATTCTGGCAGCGCCTTCATTTGCCCAATCCGCTGACGACGACGATAGCGCTGAAGTCGTAAGTCTTGAAGAGATCGTTACGCTTGGCACGCGCCGAAAAGGCCGTTCAGCAGCCGATACAACAGCACCAATTGATGTGATTGCAGTCGGTGAATTTCGACAGAGTGGCGCAAGCGATGTTCAGGACTTGCTCCGAACATCTGTTCCTTCTTTTAACATCAATGCCCAACCAATTTCAGATGCAGCAAGCATTGTTCGCCCCGCTAATCTGCGCGGCCTTTCACCCGACAACACGCTGGTTCTGGTGAACGGCAAACGTCGGCATCGTGGCTCGGTAATTTCGTTCCTTGGTGGCGGTATTTCTGATGGTTCGCAGGGTGTTGATATTTCGGCTATTCCTTCGATGGCTCTCAAGCGGGTTGAAATTCTTCGCGACGGTGCGTCTTCTCAATATGGCTCTGACGCGATTGCTGGTGTTATCAATTTTGTTCTGAAGGACAATGCTGAGGGCGGTCAGGTTGAAGTGACGTATGGGTCAACCTATGCCGGTGACGGTGATAACTATCGGATAGCTGCCAATCTTGGCTTGCCGCTTGGAGAAGCAGGATTTATTAACCTGACGGCAGAATACGGTGACACGGACGGTACGGTTCGCTCTGTTGTTCGCGATGATGTTTTGGCATTGATTGCAGCAGGCAATACCGCCGCCGCAGATTTCCAGACGATCAACTCCTATACTGATGAAGCCCCGCAATATTGGGGTCAACCTGATGTAGAGGACGATATAAAAATATTCGTAAACTCTGCAATGACATTAAGCGATTCGGCCGAGTTGTATGCATTCGGAAGTTATGCTGAGAGAACAGTAACCGGTGGTTTCTTCTACAGAAACCCGACAAACCGTGGCGGCGTATATCGCGGCCCGATCGTTGATGCCATTACCGGCGCGCTTGACCCCGACGGTGTCGCTTCGGTCCGGGTCGGTGATCTGGACGGTGTTGGTGTCGGCGAATCCTGCCCTGCGGGTATTCCGCTAACCGGCAACGCTGGTTTAATTCCCGATCCAACGATCCTTGCCCTTGTTACCGCAAGCGACAATTGTTTCTCATTTGTTGAAACCATTCCGGGCGGTTTTGTTCCGCGCTTTGGAGGCGACAATAGAGATTACAGCATCGCTGGTGGTGTTCGGGGTCAACTGGACTTTGGACAGGGTCTTGACTATGACCTCAGTATCGCACACGGGTCTAACCGCACCGACTTCTTTATCAGGAATACGGTAAATGCGTCGCTTGGTCCTAACACGCCGAGGGACTTTGTTCCCGGTGGACAGGAGCAGATTGAAACATCAATCAACGCAGACTTTTCCTATGCTTTCCCAAGTGATTTTGCGTCAGATATCAATGTCGCTTTTGGTGCTGAATACCGCGAAGAACAGTTTGATCTGTTCGCGGGTGATGCCGCCTCTTTCGCGCTTGGCCCTCTGGCTGATCAAGGATTTTCGTCCAGCTCAAACGGTTTTGGCGGTTTTCCTAACAGTTCGTCCAATTCGCAAGATAGTTATGCCGGTTACATTGATATTGAAACTGATGTAACAGACCAGCTGACATTACAGGCTGCGCTGCGCTATGAGGACTATAGTGCATTCGGCGATACGCTGGATTATAAACTTGCTGCTCTTTATCGGGCGGATGAACATTTGCGCATTCGTGCTACCTACTCAACCGGGTTTCACGCTCCGACTTCCGGTCAGGCGAATATTACAAATGTGACGACGCAAAATGTTGGCGGCGTACTGATCGACCAGGGCACACTGCCTTTGTCATCAGCAGCGGGCCAACTGGCAGCTGATTTCATCGAATCTCAAGGTAATGGTCGCCCCGGTCTGGGTACCGAGGAAGCCCGCAATATTTCTTTGGGTTTTGCCTTCGATTGGGGAGCCGCAACATGGACGGTCGACTTTTTTGATATCGACGTTGACAACCGTGTAGCATTGGGTGCCAATGTTAACTTCCTTGACGCTCTTAATGCAGTGAGCGGCACAAGCTTTGGCACAGTATCCGATGCGTTGACGGGACTGGATGCTGCCGGAACCATCGATCGTCAGGATTTTATTGGCCTGGATGATCTTTCCCAGTTCCGGTTCTTTTCCAACAGCTTTAGCACCAGCTCTCAGGGTATTGATGTTGTTGGTCGGTATGGTTTTGATATAGGCGACGGCGTGTCAAACCTGACACTTGCTGCCAACTATACCAAAACTAAAGTTACTGATACCGGTGTTCTTAACCCAATCAGTGCCGGGCGTGTGCGTGCCCTGGAAGACTTGTTGCCGAACATTAAAGGTAGCCTGACATGGACCCATGCACAGGGACCGTTCCGTACACTGCTGCGTGTGAATTATTATGGCGGTTGGGATGATACAGGTAATGGCAATGACAACATCGGTTCAGAGTTTCTCTTTGATGCCGAGGTTGCCTACGAGCTTACTGAAAACGTCGAGCTTATAGGCGGCGTTGATAACCTGTTGAGCAACCATTCTGATAGAAACCCAGGTGCTGGTGGTCTCGGGCAGCTATATCCTGAAGCCGGTCCATTTGGGTTTAACGGTGGACAGTATTATCTAAGGGCACGGGTACGTTTCTAGGTGCCCGGTTCTTTGAAATAACGGCGAGAGGGCTCAACCGGGCCCTCTCGTCTTTTTGCGGTCGTAGACAGAACACCACGGCTTTAGCCGTGGAAGAATGAGCCATCCCGCATTTATTAATGTGGGACAAATCTTGAAGGATTTGTATTTGGTCGTGTAGCGGGCGTGAGCCGTAGGGCCACGGGTTTACCCGTGGGTATCTACCTTGTCCGTCTTTGTAGTTTCTCCCCTAATGCCGCGCCTCGTCCCACCACCAGAAGGGGGCCAGTTCCTTGCGTACAGGCCATACCTGCGTCAGCGTGTCGCCGTCATACAGCGCACCGTTTTTCATCACCTGTGACACTGTGTTGGTGTTTTTAATGTCCTTCATCGGGTTGGCGTTCAGGATAACCATATCAGCCAATTTACCCGGCGTGATTGAGCCCAGGTCTTCAGCAATGCCAATGATTTTGGCCCCGTCGATGGTGGCGGCGCGCAGTATCTCGGCGGGCGTCATGCCGCCCATGGCGTAGGCCCACATTTCCCAGTGGTAACCAAGGCCCTGCAGCTCGCCGTGCGCCCCCACGCCGACCAGCCCGCCAGCGCGCTGGATTTGGGCGGCGGCAGCCACCATCTGGTCCACTGTAAATTCATCGTCGCGCGCCCAACCGCCTTTGCGCCGGGTCAATTCGTCCAGCTTATTGTGCGGGTAAAAACGGTTCAACTTGGGGTCATCATGTACTTCAGAACGGGTGAAGAAATAATTGGTCATGCTGATGCCGTTATACTGGACAATCATTGTCGGCGTGTAGGCGGTTTTGGTTTTTGCATAAAGCTCAACCACGTCCTTATACAGCGGCGCGATGGTCAGCGTGTGCTCGTTGCCGTGCATGCCGTCAATTGCGTGGGTGATATCAAGGCGCATGTCGCCCGCCCCCTCGGTGGTGGGCATCAGGCCCAGTTCCTTGGCAGCCTTTACCACCCAGTGGCGCTGCTTGCGATTGCCTGCAATATAGGACTTGATGTTTTTGGTGTGGTAATGGTCCGAGTAGCGTTTCAGGTAACCCAGCACAGCGTCGTACGTTTGGAAGTCATTATTGCCGAAAATACCGCGACCGGTCATGAAGGCGCGCTGGCCCAGCGATTGGCCGGTTTCAACCATGTCCTGATAGGCGAAATAGTCTTTGTAGGCGGTTTGAACGTCCAGCCCGGCGGTGACGCCGTAAGCCAAATTGGCGACCAGGCTCCAGTTTTGTGGCTCTAACACGTCGCCGGTCCTGAACTCCCAGTGGGCGTGGGTGTCGATGAAACCGGGCACGATATATTTACCGCTCACGTCCACTGTGGTTGCGCCGTCCGGTGCGGCGAGCGTGCCCTTGCCGCCGATTGCGATAATGCGGTTGTCGTTTACCAGAATATCCTGATTCTCGAGCACGGTTTGCATGTCGGCGGTTGTTGCCCCCGCCATGGTGATGACATTGGCACCAGACAGGATGATGCTGCCGGACGGTGTGTCGCGCGGCACCTGTAGGGCGATTTTTATCGATGAGACGGCTTCATCGTCTTCCAGGAATTCTGGTTTCTTTTCTTCCTTTTTAGCTGCTTTTTCAGCTGGCTTGTCCGCGCCGTCAGCCTCTTTCGCATCAGCATCTTTCGTATCAGCCTTTTCGGCATCGTCTTTTTTCTCGTCGTCCTCTTTGAGGAATTCAATGCTGTCAAACGGTCGGGTGTAAACTGTGTGGCCAATGGCCCAGGTGACAGTTTTGCCGCCGTCGGCCCAGCCAAAGCTGTCTGCGCCGATGGTGGTTAGCTGAATGGCGGGCACCGATCCGCTGCGCACCGAAACCTTGGGTGTGCCAGCACCGATTGCCGGGATTGGCATAGCCCAAAGCTGTTTGATGCCGAACGCAAGCGCATGGGTGCCGTCCGGGCTGATGCGTATATCTTCCGCCTTTGGTGCGTCGTCGCCGAAATTGCGGTTGCCGCGCGGCAACTCTACGGCCAGATGCTCGCGCTTGTCGCTGCCGTCAAAACGAACCGAAATAAGCGCATCACCGGAATAAAGATAAATGCGATCGGGGTCGGCGCTGAAATGCGGGGTGCGGGCGCCGTTGGCCGAGGCAATCAGGGTGGTGTCACCGCCGCCAGACGGCACGGAGACCAGATCAAGCGGCACACCGAGCCCGGTAAATTCGCTGAAGGTTTGGTGGCGCTGATATTCGTTGCCGCGCATGGCGATAATCTGCTTGCCGTCCGGGCTGAAGACCGGGTCGGTGTAGAAAGCGGCATGTTTGGTAAGCTGTTGCGGGCGGCCCCTGCCGTTGGACCGGATTTTCCAGATATGGCCGCCATCGTCCATCGACCAGCTGACATAGGCAATCCAGCGGCCATCGGGCGACCATACGGGCTTATACTCCCATGCGTTGCCTCCCGTAAGGCGTTCGGGTGTTGCGTTTCCGTTTGGGCCTGCTTCGTTGTCGGTGATGTAAATTTTGGTCAGGATCGATGCGGCAATTTTGCTGCCGTCCGGTGAATGGACAGGGTCATGGACAATACGGGCTGTCAGGTCGCCTTGCTCCACCCGATAGGGCGAGGTCAGGTCGGGACCGATGTCCAGATCAACATTTGCGCTGAACGGAATGACCGAGCGGCTGCCGTCAGCCACATTGATGCGTTCAATCTTGCCGCCGGTGTGCAGGATAAGCGCGCTGCTGTCGGGCGTAAAAGCATAATTCGGGTAATAATCGCGGCTGGGCAGCCGACCAATTTCCTGAGCGTCGCGCTGGATTGGCCAGGCGATCATATGGTCGGTGCCGCTGGCGAGATTGCGCACCCGGATGCCGGTTTCCGTTTCCCGGCGCGACAGATACACCAGGGTTTTGCCGTCCGGCGATACCAACGGTTTTACCCCGCCGCCTTCGCCCTGGCTGATGGTGTCAATTTCGCCGGTGGTGCGGTCAAAGCGCACGATCTGGCCCGCTGGCATGCCGCGACCTTGCGGGCGCCGAGTATAATAAATATGCTTGCCGTCAGGCGAAAAGGCAACACCGACACCGTTGGCCGGATTGGCCTTGTCATCGCTGGCGATGGTAAGCCCCTTACCGCCGTTCACATGATACATTTTAATGGTGACTTTGCGCCCGCCAGTGGTGACTGCCACATACTGGCTGTCGGGCGACCACGCAGGCGCGACCATGCGTGCATATTTCTCGCCGGACAGTTTGCGGGGTTTGCTGCCGTCACGCTTTGCCACCCACAGGTTGTCGTCGCCGTCCCTATCACTGATGAAAGTGATCCATTTGCCGTTCGGTGACACCCGCGGCATGCTATCAAAGCCCATGCCTTCGGTGATACGGGTGGCCGCGCCGCCCGCGATCGGCATCTCGTATATATCGCCCAGCAGCTCAAAAATTATCTGCTGGCCGTCGGGGGTGACATCGAGCGACATCCAGGTGCCTTCGTCGGTCTCGAAGCTCAGTTTTTCTGTCGAGCCCGCCAGCGGAAGGGTTGGTTTTTTTTTCGGTGTATCGTCGGCCAATATGACCGGTGCCAGCAACAGGATTGCCGCCAAAACAGCGGAATTGGTCCGGTTGATAAGGTTAGAAAAATCAATCATTTTGAATGTCCCCCGGTGGTTGTGCTGGCGTGGTGCTATAGGTATCTGGTGCATTAAACGGCAATTGGACTGTTTATGCAATTGGCGGGCTTAAAATCTCGCCTGCCCTCTGTGGTTGCTATGCGATAGGGTAATCCGTGATCAAAAAGAGGAGCGCTTTGATGGTAATGTCTAATGCTGCGCCGGGGTTTGAGAAATATCCTGACCATACCGTGACGCTGGAACCGGTTACAGGGTCTGTGCGCATTGAGGTCTTGGGCCAAACTATCGCCGAGACCGTGGCCGCAATTTGGCTGAACGAAAGCCGGTATCCACCAGTGGTATATGTGCCGCGCGGTGATGTGCGGTTCGGCCTGCTGCGCGACAGCGACACCACCACCTATTGCCCGTTTAAGGGTGCCGCCCGATACTGGAGCCTTCAGGTCGGAGACGATTTTATCGGCGATGTGGCTTGGGGATATGATAGCCCTTACGATGAAGTTGCCGCCCTCGCCGACCATGTCGCTTTTTACCCGGACAGGGTGGGGGCGATTTTGCTGGAGGGTAAACCGCTTTAAGCCCGGTGAATTGCCACCCCGGACAAGTTGCCGCTTGAAACCAGGGCCGTTAAGGGCCTTATTAGATGGAGGCAACAGTGATGGGATTTGGCCATGGTCGGCGAAAGTATCAGAGCCATTTTATTCGGCGGCCTGCCGGTGGCGGTTTTCACCTTTTTGGTGCTGCAATGGTCTATTGCCTCGGGTCGGTTGCGCCGGTTTGAGGATAGCAAGGGCCTGGAGAAACAGTTCAAAGACCATAAAAAAGCAAAAAAGGCGGCAAAAGAAGAAGCCAAAGCCGACGCAAAAAAGCGAAAGGAAACTGGAGAGGAACCCGAGGCAACCGCACCGAAGAAGCCGTTTTTCCACAGGCAGGTTGGCAGCGACCTTCTGCATGACAAAGTGATGTTTTTTGGTGGCGGTTTCTACGGCATGATGGCGCTGTTTGCCTATTTTGTTATCGAAGTCGGTGAGATTTTCCAGTTTCTGGCGGTTGTGTTCACGCCGGGCGCATGGTTTGAAAATCTGGGTTTCGACCTTGTCATCGGATTTATCATCAATACATTTGTCAATATCGGGTTGGCGTTCGCCTGGTTTGTTTCGCTGCCAAAATATGCCGACATTGGCAACGGCTGGATTTGGATAGCGGCGGCATATGGCGGCTATATGGCCGGACTGAAACTGGTGAGCCGAAAGGGTGATCTGGTTTGGGCGCAACTTGGCGTTGCTGCGAATAAAGGCGTAGCTGTTGCCCGCGAAAATGCCGTTAAATTAAAGGCACACCATTCTGCAGGCAAAGGCGAAGACTAAACCGCGCTGATTGCAGGCAACGATATTTTGCGACAGGTGCTGACGTTTCTATCGGAAAACTTCGGCTAAAAACGGCGTGAGTGCGGCTAAAAATCCAGCCGGGTTTTCAAGCTGGCTGTTGTGGCCAGCGTCAACAATAACGACCTCTTTTGACGATCGGATTTTTGATAGGATATATTTGTTTCTTCGGTGTACTTCCGGATGATCAAGTTCGCCGACCAGCAACAATGTCGGCGATTGCACGGTCGCTAATTGACCAATCAACGGCTGTTCCACAGGAATAACCAAGGTGGGATTAAAATCTGCACCCTTGTCGAAGTTGCCGCCCATATTTTTTCGCGCGGAAAGTCGTATTGAACGGTTTAATGGGGCTGGGAAAAAATGTGGGTCGTCCATCATGCTATCCAGAAAAGCTGACTTCCCCTTGCCAGCCGCCTGATTAAACCGATTTAGGCGTGCATTCATTTCATTTGAAAATTCAAAGGTGGGCAGGAAGGGCGCAGATGCAACCAGAGCAGCGACCTTTTCAGGATAACGCACTGTAAATTCCAGCACCAGCCCGCCAGAAGAGGAAAGCCCAATCAATCCGACTTTGTTCAACCCAAGATGGTTCACCAAATCGTTCATATCCTGCAGGTCTGAGTATTTGACCGTCGGATTGTCTGATTTGCCAATTCCACGGGGGTCAAAGAGTATAATCGTATAGTCTTTGCTTAACGCGGGCACCACAGCGTCCCATTGCCGCAAGTCCATGCCGCTTCCGCCGCTTGGAATTACAAGAGGTGGCCCGTTCCCGCTTAATTCGTAATAAATTTGATCCGGCCCGCTTTTGAAAAAGCCTGTTTTTTTGTCCAGACCTGATGCGTTGGCATTTGAGGAAATTATTGAAAGAAGCAGCAAAGCGACCGCTAGCCAACCGATGAGTATAACCCTAAGATGAGGTAGATTGAACGCTCTAAATCCAAGGCGCAGGCTGTGTCTCATAAGGGGCTCCTGGTTAGGGAAACCACAATGATAGCCGGAAAATATAAGGCTTCAACTGGTCTTTAGATTAGCGAGCTCTATCACAGAGACCCGGTGACGCAGTATGGGGCAAGAAAAATGATGAACTGCCAAAAGGTCTACCCAACCTAGAAGACAGCATCATTTGGACTTTGAAAGAAATGGTGGAGCCGAGGGGGCTCGAACCCCTGACCTCTACACTGCCAGTGTAGCGCTCTCCCAGCTGAGCTACGGCCCCACTATTCTGGGTAATTAGCCCGCCCATAGGGGCTCAGGCTATCGGCGGACAAGGCTGTCCTGACCACCGGCGTCTGCAACCGCGTGCGGTCGCAGATTAACTTTCCTTGTCAGCCAAAGATGTATCAACAATCGCTGCTACATCTTCATCATCGTCATCGTCCAGGCTAACCACGTCGTCGTCGTCATCGTCTAGTTCGATGTCATCTTCGTCGTCTTTAGCTTCTTCTGGTTCAGCCTCTTTCTTAACGGCAATCGGCTGTTTCGTCTTCAATATCGGTTCAGGAACCCACTCGTGCGCACAAGCGATACACACAGTTGGGTTTGCTTTACCAAGATCATAAAAGCGTTCGCCACACTTTGGGCAGGTCTGCTTTGCACCCCATTCAGGATTTGCCACGCTAATCTCCTTGCAATTTGATGCGGTTTGCAGCAAAGAATTCGGCGCTTCACTTGCCATGATCAAACGCGCCTGTCAAAGCTTTACTGTCAACAATTGTTACAAAGCGGAAACTTCATCGTGTCGAAACTGATTTCAAGCCCAAATTCCGCCCTCACCGGCAAGGTGCGTGTGCCTGGCGATAAATCCATATCGCACCGCGCCTTGATGCTGTCTGCGCTGGCGGTTGGCCGGTCAGAAGTGCGCGGGTTGCTGGAAGGCGATGACGTGCTGGCAACAGCTGCTGCCATGCGCGCAATGGGTGCCACCATCAACCGGCTGGCGGACGGCCACTATGAGGTCTACGGCGTTGGTGTGGGCGGGCTCACCAGCCCTGACGATATCATTGATATGGGCAATTCCGGTACTTCCACGCGGCTGTTGCTGGGCCTGATCGCCAGCCATGATATCACCGTTACCATGACCGGGGATGCCTCGCTTCGGTCGCGGCCAATGGGCCGGGTGATGGACCCACTGGGTGAATTTGGTGCCGAGTTCAGCGCGCGCGACGACCGGTTTTTACCGCTTACCATCAGCGGAACAGCACAACCACTAGTGCTGGACTACAGCCCGCCGATGGCAAGCGCGCAGGTGAAATCTGCGGTGCTTTTGGCCGGGTTGAACACGCCGGGACGCACGATTGTGCGTGAAAGGGTCGCGACTCGGGACCATACCGAGCGCATGCTGCGCGCCATGGGCGCGGATATTCGCGAGAGCCACGAAGACGGCGTGCGCATTGTCAGTATCGAGGGTCAGCCCGAACTGTCGCCCATTGCGATTGATGTGCCCGGTGATATTTCCTCCAGCGCCTTTTTGCTGGCGGCGGCCTCCATGGTGCCGGGTTCCGATGTGGTGATCGAAGATGTTGGCCTCAATCCGTTGCGCACGGGCATCATTGGGGCACTCACCGCCATGGGCGCGGATATCACCGTTGAAAGCGAATCGACAATAGGGCGGGAAGCCATGGGGGGCGGCGAGCCTGTCGGCACCCTGCGGGTGCGCGCGGCGGCGCTGAAGGCAGTTACCGACCTGTCGGTGGACCCATCAACCATGATCGACGAATTCCCGGTGTTGTTCTGCGCCGCGGCGGTGGCCGAAGGCGTCAGCCGGTTTACCGGGCTGGAAGAGCTGCGAGTGAAAGAATCGGACCGCCTTAACGCGATGGCTGTTGGTCTGGCCGCAAACGGCGTTCAGGTTGAAGAATTGCCCGACGGTCTGGTTGTCCACGGTTGTGGTGGTCGGGTGCCGGGTGGTGGCAGTGTCGAAACCCATCTGGATCACCGTATCGCCATGAGCTTTTCGGTCCTTGGTCAAATGGCAACCGCACCGATCACCATCGATGATGCCAGCCCCATACAAACCAGCTTTCCCGGTTTTACCGACCTGATGACAGGCTTGGGTGCTGGCTTGGCACTGGACGGCTAAACCACCCAGGCCTATTCAGAAGGGCGACTTAGTTTAGGATTCGGCCCCGAATTCAGCGAAGGTCACCACGTGGCCAGCTGGTTCCAGAAACGAGATTTCCCTGGCACCGTAAAAAGTATCACGCATTTTCATGATAACTTCATAGCCTTCCAACGCGCGAGCTACAGCCTCAACATCACTGACAGTAATGAATAACAGCGCTGGGCTGGTGCCGTCTGCTGCGGGCAAAAAAGCTTCAGCGTCGTCGCGCAGGCTTTGACGGGTCTGGTACATCACCTGATTTTTACCGTCGACCAGAATGGCAAAGCCGATGTGGTTGCCTTCCGGCACCTGAACATCAAGGCTGAAACCAATTTTTTCAAAAAAGGCCACCGAAGGCTCGATCCGGTCTGCGACCAGATTAGCTGTCACTTGTAAAATCATCCTGCTCTCCCGCATATGTTCACTATATGTTCTAGTCATAGGTTTACCGCGACACAGAGTCGAGTCATAAATCTTTTTGCTCTTTTTCTGGTGAATTATTGGTGTTTTTCTGGCTCTTTGCGCTTTGTTTTCCTATAAACGCGCGATCAGGCACAGAGTTTAAAACAGGTGATTCGCGGTGATTATTGCGATTGATGGCCCCGCCGCGGCGGGAAAAGGCACGTTGGCAAGGCGGTTGGCGGCAGAGTTTGACTTTGCTTATCTGGATACCGGCAGCCTGTACCGCGCCGTCGGCCTGGGTGTGCTGCGTGCAGGCAAATCCGCAGACGACAGCGATGCCGCGGCTCAAGTGTCCGAGGGCCTTGACCCCGCACTGTTGGGTGATCCGGCGCTGCGCGAGGAGCGCACGGGCGACGCGGCCTCCAAAGTCGCAGCCATGCCTGAAGTTAGGACTAACTTACTGGAATTTCAGCGAAATTTCTCAATTCACCCACCGGGCGGTAAACAGGGGGCCGTGCTTGATGGCCGCGACATTGGCACCGTGGTTTGCCCGGACGCCGGGTTGAAGCTTTATGTAACCGCCAGCGCAGAGGTGCGGGCGCGCCGGCGGTTCCTTGAATTGAAGGATCGAGACAGCGCCGTCAGCTTCGAGCAAATTCTGGCCGATGTAGAGGCGCGTGATGCTCGCGATACAGGCCGGGCAGACGCACCGTTGAGGCCCGCTGAAGATGCCCTCTTGCTAGATACGACGGAACTCGCTATAGACGCCGTGTTTTTAAGGGCGGTCGATCTGGTGAAAGAACGGCTTTAGCCCCAATATCCGAAGACGCTGCATAAGCGGGCCACTGGCACCTAAGATAACCTTGGTTGCAAGTTGGTTTTTTATTGTTGTGTTAGAGGCTTTCGAGCCCCAGAAAAGTGCGGGATGGTCCTGCCCTTGAAAAAGTTCGAAAGAAGACCGCCGGAACCAACCGGCAGGCACGAAAACAAGAGTATTTGAAAGGACACTATATGTCTGAAGCGGCAACCATGCCAGGCCTCTCTGATTTTGAGGCGCTTCTGAACGAAACGATGCCAGCAGACACAGGCTTTGAAGGCCGTGTTGT